>DASXWB010000910.1:0-3089 GCA_036503915.1 Lacipirellulaceae bacterium
GCGACGGGTGGCTGGGGCAAAACCTCCGCCTTTTCCGTTGCTGCCGGACTTTTTCGTGATTCTGTTATGATTCTTGGCGGATTCTCGACCCCAACGGGGCATTGCAGAGGGAGGGAGGAATTCCGCGATGAATCAAGCCGCCGCCGACGCCAAGTCCATTTTTCTAAAAGCCCTCGACTGCCAGACTCCGGAAGAGCTTGCTTCGTTTTTGGAGACGGCGTGTGACGGCGGCCGCCAGTTGCGAGCACGCGTGAACGAGCTTCTCGATGCTCATCGCGCGGCCGGCAATTTCCTGCACGGAGGCGGCGGCGGTGAGACAAACGCATTCGAACGAATCGCCGAGCGGCCGGGCACCGTCATCGGCCCCTACAAGCTCCTCCAGCAAATCGGCGAAGGCGGCATGGGCGTGGTGTTCATGGCCGAGCAAGAGCGACCGGTTCGCCGCCGCGTAGCACTCAAGATCATCAAGCCGGGCATGGACACGCAGCAGGTGATCGCCCGCTTCGAAGCGGAGCGCCAAGCCCTGGCGATGATGGATCATTCGAATATCGCCAAGGTGCATGATGCCGGAGCCACCGACAATGGTCGTCCCTACTTCGTCATGGAGCTTGTCCAAGGCGTCCCCATTACCGACTACTGCGACCAGTGCCACCTCACAACGCGCCAGCGGCTTGAGCTCTTCACCACCGTCTGCCAGGCAGTGCAGCACGCGCACCAAAAGGGCGTCATCCACCGCGATATTAAGCCGACCAACGTGCTGGTCGCGATCCAAGACGGCCAGCCTGCGCCAAAAATCATTGACTTCGGCGTGGCCAAGGCCCTGAATGATCGGCTCACCGAGAATACGCTCGCCACCAGCTTCGCGCAGATGCTGGGCACGCCGATGTACATGAGCCCGGAGCAGGCAGAGCTGAGTCCGCTGGGTGCCGACACGCGTAGCGACATCTACTCGCTGGGCGTGCTCTTGTATGAGCTGCTCACTAGCACCACGCCGTTTGACAAGGACCGTCTACACGCCGCATCCTACGACGAATTTCGCCGCATCATCCGCGAAGAAGACCCGCCGCGTCCCAGCGCCCGCCTCAGCACGCTCGCCGCCGAGCTGGCAACCACGGTCGCCGACCACCAGCGAAGCGAACCGCGGCGGTTATTGCAGGCCCTGCGCGGCGAGCTGGATTGGATCGTGATGAAATCCCTCGACAAGGATCGCAATCGCCGCTACGAATCGGCCAGCGCGCTGGCCGGCGACGTGTTGCACTACTTGCGCGACGAGCCGATCACGGCCGCTGCGCCGTCGCGCTTCTATCGGGCCAGCAAGTTTGTCCGTCGCAACAAGTGGCCAGTCACCACCGCAACGGCGCTGGCCCTCGCGGTGCTAGTCGCCGTAGTCACCTTGGCAGTCACCAACATGATGATTCGCCAGGAGCAGGCGCGAACCAAGGATGAGAAAGAACGGGCCGAAGTGGCTCAAAAACTTGCCGAGAACCGCGCTGAGGAGATTCGCCAACAGATGGAACGCTTGAAGCAAGCGAACGCTTTGCTCGACCGGGGACAGTGGTATGTCAGTAAGCACCGCTGGCATGACGCCCATGCCGCTTTCACGCGAGCCATCGAGATGCGTCCGGACCACGTATCTTCGTGGGTCCAGCGCGGCGACCTGCACACCCGTCTGGGTTTATGGGATCTCGCGGCAGCCGACTATGCCCGTGAATTGGGGCTGCGCGAACCGGACACGACCTTGCGCTGGTTTCAGCATGCGCTATTGTGTCTTCACGTTGGCGATACCGATGGCTACTACCAGAGCTGCCGCAAGATGCGTCAGCGATTTCGCGGTACCTTGAACGCCAGCTTTGTCGAGGAATGCGTGCGGAGCAGCTTGCTGCTCCCCGACCAGGATGTCGACCTTGCTCGCAACGTGGAACTCGCCCAAAAGGTTGCCATCCACCCGCCTTGGAGTGGTCTCTACATCCTCGGGTTTGCTCATTTCCGGGCCGGGCAATATGAGCAGGCAATCCAGCGGCTCGATGAATTGGCGGCCCAATCGCAATGGCCGATCCGGTTTCTCCGCCATCCCATCCAAGCCATGGCCTATCACCACCTGGGCCGGTCGGATGAAGCGCAACGGGCGCTTCGCGAAGCGGGCAGCCTCCTCGACCAATGGACCCAGGAGCGCTACGAGGGCCAGGAAGAAGAACACTGGGTGCACCACCAGGGGGCAGCGGCCGTCTGGCTGATTCCTTGGTGGGACTATCTGGAAGGCCAGCTTACTTATCGTGAGGCCAAGATGCTGATCGACGGTTCCCCGCCACCCGCGGACGCCCGGTTGCTCGTCCTCCGCGCCCGCGCTTTTGCCGGGCTCAGGTCGTTCGAACGAGCCAGCGCAGAGTATGACACCGCGTTGAAGCTCAGTCCGAATGATCCGCAAATTCGCTTGGAGTCCCATCGCAGCCAAGGGTATGGCTTCGTCCGCCGCGGCCAATGGGAAAAGGCAGCCGATCAATTCACCAAGGCCTGCCAGATTCAGCCGGATGATGCGTATCTCTGGCGCTTTCAGGCTGTGGCCCGCTTTGCTTCCGGCAATCTCGTCGCATATCGCCAGACCTGTACCGACATGTTCGAGCGGTTCAAGACGGCCGAAGGTGGGGCGACGACCGCCAACGTGCTTTTAGCTTGTCTGTTGCGCGAGGATTCGCTCCCTGACATGGCCCAACTGCTTCCGCTGGCCCAACTCGCGGAGCCGATATGGCACTGGGGTACGTGGGCGCGTGGGGCAGCTTTGTACCGCGCTGGTCGATACGAAGAATCGGTTCGCTGTTTTGAGGCGGCGGCGCAGACATATCGACCTCGCGCTTGGGATTGGTGCTTTTTGGCCATGGCCCACCAGCGCCTCGAGCACAACGAGGACGCACGCCGATGCCTGAACGAAGCGGCCCGATGGATCGACGAGGCCAACAAGGAGGAAATGGATGACCTGACTGGAACGCATGCGGCCTGGGGCGACTGGCACGAACGCGTGGTCTATCCAATCTTACTTCGCGAGGCCGAGCAACTGATGAGCGTGGAGGCCGGCGTTAGCGAACAGGAGCAAC
>DASXWB010000911.1:0-2049 GCA_036503915.1 Lacipirellulaceae bacterium
AGCACAGTGTGCCCGTCCCCCTTCCGCGCGGTACTTGTTTTCGGCCACTAACTGTGCTAATGTACACTTCATGTTGTGCGAAGCTGTTAGCTATTAGCTCTCTGCTGTTAGCCAGAGTAGCATCAGCTTGATGCAGCCGACTGCGCTACCGCTGCGCGCCGACTGCCTGCCCTGAGCCGGCCGAAGGGGAGATGGATGCATCCTGTGTCCAAATCGGATCAGGTGGCCAAAAGTATGTGGGAGGAGTGTTGGACATCTGACGCGGCACCTCGAAGTGCCTCACGAATAACGCCTCACCTCGGGGGATTTTTGTCACCCCCCCGAGGCGAAATTCGATCCATTTCGCCCCACCTTCACGCACCAACCGCCAATCAGCAAACGACTTGCAGCGAGCGCGCGAGGCGAAATTGGCCGAATAACGCCCCACGAGAAAAAGAAAAAAATTTAGCGGAGGCAAAAATCAAAGAGCCGACCCCAAACCGCTCTAAGCAGATGTCCGACGGAGATCTGTGCAACCCATCATTGGGGCACGATCGACGAGTTATTGCCGGTTGTCAGCCGTCCGGGCCCAATTCCCACTTCGCCGCGGCAGTTCATCGAATCGGCTTCACGAGGTGCGAGGCAAGCCCGCGAAATCCGAGCTTCCGGTCATAAAGCAACAAAGCGAGGGCGAGCGACCACATAAGCAGCACCCAAATTGAATAGGCCGGCACCTCCGGCAGGCGGACACTTGCGGTGCTTAAGGATGCGTGAAAAATCAAGCTGTAGAACACGCTGCCGCGAGTGTGATTCCATAGCCAGGTGAATACAACGGTCATTGACACGACCCCGGCCACGTAGAGCGGAAAAGGGCAGGGCGGAGGATAGAGCCACCACAAGGGAAGGTGCCAGACGGCATGCAACAAGCCGAGGCCGGCGCTGGCCGCGAGCGGCCCGTAACGCGCCTGCATTCGCGGCAGGGCGAAGCCGCGCCAGCCCGGTTCTTCGCCCAACGCGCCGCCTAGAATCAGCAAGTAAATGAAGTCCCTGGGCAGCGTCGACCATGACCCGCGAAATTGAAGACCGTCGAGCGAGCCGTTTTTCACAAGGGCGTAGATCACAATGGCGGCCATCATCGTCGCGGGCAACAGCAGCAGGCTGATAACGAGCCAGCGCGGATGCGCTCGCCACCGCACAAGCGATAACAGCAGCTCGCGGACGCCCGCGCGGCCGATTGTGGCCGTGGTTACCATGAGCGCGGCCGCGAACGGGCCAAATTGCCCGAGCGTGGCGAGATGCTCCCGAGCGACCGGCAAGGAGACGTAACCCAAAGTTGCTGCGTAAAGCGTCCACCAGCAAAGCCACGTCCATGCATACGCCAGAAGAAAAAACCAGCTTAGTGCAAATCGCGGCGTGAACGTCGGCGATACCATGCGGCCATTCCTTCGACCATCGCTGAAGCACTCAGACGCTTACAGTTCGTGATTGTTCGCGCTCCGCCACGCGGCGGCGGATAAGCTCGATATCGTCTTTCGGCGTAGCGTCGATGAGCCGGCGGGTGTAGTCTTCGCGCGGGTTGGCGTAGATGTTTTCGGATGGGCCGAATTCGACGATCTTGCCTTCGTTCATGACGGCCATCATGTCGGCCATGAATTTCACCACGGAGAGGTCGTGGCTGATGAAGATATACGTAAGGTTGTGTTTCTCCTGCAGGTCCTTGGACAGATTGAGCACCTGGGCTTGCACCGAGACGTCGAGCGACGAGACGGATTCATCGCAAATAATGAACTCGGGCCCGGCCGCCAGGGCACGGGCGATGCAGATGCGCTGGCGCTGGCCGCCGGAGAACTCGTGCGGGTAGCGGCGGAGGTAGCGCGTTTCCAAGTCGACCTCCTTGAGTAGCTGGGCCGCCCGGTCGCGGCGTTCGGCCCGGTTGCGGCCGATGCCTTGGATCACCATCGGCTCGACGAGCGCGGTTTCGATCGTCATCCGCGGGTTGAGCGAGCCGTAGGGATCCTGGAAGACGATCTGCATTTTGCCGCGCATCGCGCGGAGCTCGCCGCCGCTGAG
>DASXWB010000912.1:0-4334 GCA_036503915.1 Lacipirellulaceae bacterium
CCGATCGCTACGAACCTCGACTCATCAAGAGACGGCCCAAAAAGTACAAACACCTCCGCGAACCGCGAGCAACCTACAAAAGACGTGCCGCGTAAATACGTTACGACAGTTCAAGTGCCATTCGGGACGCAGCTCTTTTAACGCGCGGCGCGTCTACGGAGCAATTGCGGAGCACCCCCCGCGTCGACCTTACCACTTTCGCTGGCCAATCCAAACTTTGTTCGCGCGCCGCGCGCACGCTCATTTGCTTCTGCTGGCCAAAAATCGGTCGTGTAGCCGTCTGATGTGTCTGGCGATGCGTGCTACATCGCAACGACTATTCCTAACGCCACCGCTACCAGCGTTGTGGCGATTAGCAGCGTGCGCAGGCTGAATCGCTGCTTCGTCCATGGCAGTGCGGCCGCGAGAGCCAGCGGCAAAACGATCGCCAGAAATGGAATGGAAACGACCGAATTCTTTGGCGACCATCCGAAACGAAATCCAAACCACTCCCTCACCGGCGTGCCATCCCCCAAATTCCACGCGACGGCATTCGACCCGCTCCAGTCGCGACCGATGCTCCAATCGATATTTTCATACGGCAATTGGGGCGCTGGACTGATAGCCAAACATTGAGAGCGCCCCGGCTCGATTGCACGGTAACCTCACGCGTAGCTAGTCGCTTAAACACGAAGTCGTTTCCAAAGTAACTTCGCACCCACAGCGCAACGAGCAGCACACACGCCGAGAGGCCGAGCGCGGTCACGGCGATACGCAGGTACCTGATCATGCCGAATGGTAACAAGGTGCTAGCAACCAGTTTCTGGTCTTCGCGCGACGCCGGGTGCCACTGGCTCTGCCAGTGCATTCTGCGTTCAAATCCGATTAACGGTTCCAGCTGGCAAACCGTGAATGAACGGCAGCCCTGATAGTTGCTGACGAGGCGCATCGAGCAGGTACCAGCTTGCACTCGACCACTTCCAGCGGGCGGCCCGTTTCACCAGGCCGCGGCGGACTGGGTTCATGTGAATGTACTCGATGACCGCTTCTATGACGGTCGGCGTCGACAAGTTGCGATCATAGCCCGGCCCTTCTTGCCAGAAGCGAAAACAGCGCTTTCCCGGTCTCTCCTCGACGGTCAGCCGACTAAGAAGCGGCGAATGCGCGGCCGTTAATTGCTGCTTCACCCACTTTGAAAACGGCTGCTTAATGCGTGCAAGATATTCGTCGATTGCCGGCTCCGGGTTCAGAGGCACAACCAGCACGTGCACGTGCTCCGGCATGAACACGAAGGCGGCGAGCCGCATTTCAAACTCGTCGCAGGCTGCATCAATGCAGCGAGCCAACTGCTGTCGCCATGCGTCATTCGTGAGCAGCGGCTGACGTTGGTAACACGAGAACGTCAGCTCGTGCAGGTCGCCCGGGTCGTGGTAGTGTTTGACGAGCTTACGATGAGGTTTAGCCTGACTCATGGCTGGCAGCTTAAACCGTTGGAAAACGAGATTCAAGCATTACGTACAAGCCTTCGGCCGTAAGAAGCACTGGCGGAGCCAGTGGCACCCGGGGTACGCGCGTTTTCTTCGCGTTTAGCGCAAAAACAACTTGCATCTTGTTCTCGGCCACCTAGTGTGCTAATGTATACGTCACTGGGTGAAGCGATTAGCTGTTAGCTGTTAGCTGTCAGCTCTTAGCCAAGCAGAGTAGCCGTCCGTTCACCTAGCGGCCTGCGCTATGGCCGCGCGCCGACGGCCTGCCCTGAGCCTGCCGACGGGGGCGCAATGGCAAGCGTGTATCAAAACGCATCAGATGTCCAAAAGTATGTGTGTGGAGTTTTGGACATCTGCCGCATCTGTCTGAAAGCTGATCGCTCATGTATCCAAATCGCGACACATGCGGCGGGTGCCACTGGCTCTGCCAGTGCGTTTAATGCCAGGGCCTTGCGGATCATCGTCTTAGTCCAACGTTCCAGCATATTGAGTTTCACTACAAGCTGATGTTCGCTCAACAGAATCGCCCCGCGTTCACTTATGATTCATATGCCTCTGGCGTAGCCAGTGGCACCCCCGCGACCGCTCGCATCGACTGACGAATTTCGCCTCAACGGGGGGTTTTTGTCACTCCCCCGAGGCGAAATTCAGTCCATTTCGCTCCACTGCCACGCACCAACCGCCAGCCAGCAAACAACTTGCGCGAGCGAAGTAGGGCGAAACTCGCCGAATAACGCCTCATCAGAAAAAAGAAAAAAATTGCTGAGGCAAAAACGAAGAATTTACACCCAAGACTGCGCAAGCGCACGCAGCAAGGGGGGGCACGGGAAAGAATGACATGCAGCCTTTTTTTCCGCAACGGCGCAGCTTGCCTCACGTGGTTCAAATTGCGCGCGGTGACGGCGCTGGCGGTTTCAACCCCGCGCCGACTTGTAGCGGTTTTCCACCGCCTTCCAATCGATCACGTTCCACCAGGCGGCGACATAGTCGGGCCGGCGGTTTTGATAGAGCAAATAGTAAGCATGCTCCCACACGTCGACGCCGAGAATCGGCGTCTTACCCGTCATGTACGGGTTGTCCTGGTTGG
Organism: Lacipirellulaceae bacterium; assembly: GCA_036503915.1. Lineage (GTDB taxonomy): Bacteria > Planctomycetota > Planctomycetia > Pirellulales > Lacipirellulaceae > JABDGM01. The sequence goes on from DASXWB010000912.1 coordinate 2,554, forward strand.
GAGTGCTTTCGACGACGAGCTTGCCCGATTTGTCGACGCTCAGCCAGCCCCAGCCGCTGCCAAAGCGCGTAATCGCGGCCTGGCTCAGATCCTGCTTGAACTTATCGAAGCCGCCGAGCTCGCGCTCAATGGCCTGGGCCAGGTCTCCGCCCGGTTTGCCGCCGCCCTTGGGGCTCATGATGAGCCAGAACATGGAGTGATTGGCGTGGCCGCCGCCGTTATTCCGCACCGCAGTCCGGATATCTTCCGGAATCTTATCGATGTTACGGCACAAATCTTCGATGCTCTGCTCGGCAATTCCCTTGCCTTCCAATGCCTTGTTTGCGTTATCGACATACGCCTTATGGTGTTTTCCATGGTGCGTCTCCATGGTCTTGGCGTCGATGTGCGGCTCCAATGCGTTTGTCGGATACGGCAGCGGTGGCAATGTATAGGCCATGATCGCTTCTCCTCAGGTATGGCGTGCCGGTGATAGTCTCTACGAGCAACATACCGCTGAGGACGCCGATTGACAATCGCCCCAGACGGGCGACAAGTTGGCGCGCAAGTTGGATCCACGGCGAGCGTGCTTCAGCACGCGGGAAAGAAGGCCGGCCACCCGCCGCAGCTATCCAGTTTACGATTCTCGATCAATCCGCCGCAGAAGTTGGACAAGCTCGTTGCGTTGACGCTCGAGCGCATTCAACTGAGCGAAAAGGCAGCCGGTTAGATCGGCTGGAAACTTGCCGTCATTCTCGCCGGTTTCATCGCCATCGTGCGCGACAGGCGAGTCGACGCGCGTGAAAATTGCGAAGGCTTCGTCGATGATATCAACATCCTGTTGATGATTCGGCACCGGCGCTCGCTCGCTCGCGCGCAACCTCTCGCTGCGTCTACGCCGTTGGCGGACCCTTCTGGATATCGCACTGGCGGTCCCAAGATTCATCGTATCGTGTCTCATAACACAGTCCAATCATACAGGCGGCGCTACCTCATCGGATGCCTCTATCGGCTCTTCAGGATCGAGAGACTTTCCGTCGTTCTCATGCGCCATGAGGTAGGACTTCAAGCTGCCCAGCAGCCGCCGCGCGCGCTCCGTCGTGGCATCGCGTCTTCGGTCGCGATCGCGCCGTGGGCGGATGAGCACCTCGATCCGCGTTTCGACATAGCTTCCTGCCGCGAAGCCCTGAGAGTTAGCGCGCTCCTCATGCTGCTGCGAGAGCGTGAGTTGAATCACGAAGGTGATCGGCCGATCGTTCGCGCGGCGCGACACGCCTGCATTCCCGTCGGTCACCGACATTTGCAGCTCGTTGTGGCTCGTTTTGACGATCTTGGCGTCTTGATCCGCGATAAAGCCGCGCAGTTTTTGCACGGCCACCTCGATCGGAACCATGGTCACCAGCGTGGCCTCGACCAACGCTCGGCCGCGCCACGGTTGGAACGGCCACCAGCTGCGCTTCACTTTTTCTTCGACCATTCCGTCCCCCAATTGGACAACCTGATTGCGGCCGCCGTCCTTGGCTTGAAGCAACGCGCGATCCGCTCGGCGGAGCATTGTTTCCGGCGTGTCGCCGGCCTGCAGTTCCGTTACACCAAAGCTGGCAGTGATTGATTTCTCGTCAAGGCATGAATGCTTGATGTCGGACAACGCTTTGCGAATGGTTTCGGCTTTCTGTGCCGCTGCCGAGTTCGTGCAATCGGCGCACAAGACGGCGAATTCCTCGCCGCCATAGCGAGCTACGAGATCACCCGAGCGGCACAGCGACTTGAGCAGCGATGCGAACGTGATGATCGCCTTGTCG
>DASXWB010000913.1:0-2517 GCA_036503915.1 Lacipirellulaceae bacterium
TGTGCCCCGCTCTGATCTACGAACTTGTAATTGACGACGCCCACGAACATCTCGTCCCAACTCTGTAAGCCCCAGGGCACGCTGCGCGAAGGGTCGGGATTTGCCTTGTTCTGCGTCGAGTTGTCGTACGCCGCAACCACCGTAATCTTGGTGCCTCCCGGCACAAACTTCGGCTCGGCAAGCTGGTAGTAGAGCTGCCAGCTGTAGTTGTACTTCGCGATGTTGAGTAGCGCTTCGGTCGTGCCATTGGGGTACTCGGCGTAAAAGCGCAGACGCTTACCCCGGAAATGCATGTGCGGCAGCATGCTGTAAATGTGCGCGTCTTTCGGAATAGTGATCGTCTGCTTCATTTCGTGATCGGGATCGTACGCAGGAATCGGCTCCCAACCTTGCGCATAGCGGCAGGCGCAATCGAACGTCATACGCTCCGTCGGTGGCTGATCGTCCGGATAAAACCACACGCCGATCTCGCTGCGGTCGACGGTTTCTCGCCCGCTCGTCATGTAGTGCAGCTCGAGTTCGATCGACGAACCCTTCTTCAACAAGCCGCCCGTGTTGGGCGGCTCGATCTGTGGCTCCGCCCCGGGAATGTAGGCGCTGATGCGCGCCAAGTTGGGGTCGACGCCGAGAAAGCGCGCGTTCGCCTTCGCCCCCGGAGGAATGACCGCAACCAACGTGTGATGCAGCACCGTGCGATCACCGGCGACGAATTGGCTTGCTCGCACGAACCGGTCGCGGTCCATGCCCTCGATGGGCACGACCGCGGGGATGTAGTCCAGTATGCCGGTGGCCGGAATTTTTTGTGGTGGTAGCTTGATGATCAGATCGGGCTCGCCGTGCGCCCATTTCGACGCCGGCCACGTCAGCTGCGTGAGCGGATCGACCTCCCCGTCTTTTTCTGCGCCCGCTTCGATCCAGTGTACGAGTTGCTGAGTCTCGTGCGGCGTGAGGGTATACGTCTCTTTGAACTTGCCGACGTGCGGATCGATTTGACCGGGCGGCATGCGCCTCGTGAGCACGACTTCCCGAATCATGGGTGCAAAACCCTTTACGACGGCATGGCTATTCATCGCGAACGGCGCAACGCCGCCGTCCCGGTGACAGCGCGCGCAGTTTTCCGCAAGGATTGGCGCGACATCTTTCGAGTACGAGACTGGTTTCGCTTTGTGATCCTTAGCGGCTGCGTATGTCACCTTCGTGCCGTTGGTGCGTATCCGGGTGCGCTGCACCGGTTTCCCTGCGATGACCTGTTCGAGGGCGTGCTCGAAATGCTTGCCTGTGGGGCCGCGATACAGCACTTCACTCGTGCTTGGGCTGACAAGGAGTACCTCCCCGGTCTCGTCGACGCCGAGCGCTTCGGAGACGAGCTGCGTGTCATCCATCAGCACTTCTGCGTCGATGTCCAAGCGCTTCAAGTCCTGTTGCACCGAGGCGCGAGTCGCAGTGTGGTGTGGATTGAGCAAGAAAAATTTCACGCGGTCGGCATATCTCGCCCGTGCTGCCACAAACGCCGGTGCAGCCTGCGCTGTCGCCGCGTCGCCAATGCCGTACACGAGCAACGCCACGGCCCTGCGGTCGTCGTAATAGCTCAGTTGGTGGAAGTAGCCGTTGTGATCGAGCAGGGAAAAATCGCCGGGCCGAGCGGCCGAGTGCGCAGCAAATGCTCCGATGACGGATAGCGCCAACGCAACAAAAATCCGTTTAGCCATAGATCCTCCAAAACGATCCCGCGCAAGATCCCGGCGAAATCTACCGCGCTCCGCGGCCGCGCTCTCAAAATTAATGTCATTTTCTCGAGCAGTTCTTCTTAAACGGTCATAAAGTAGATCTTTAGGAAGATGCCGAAGCATTGCGTCCCGCAGGAGTGCTTATGTTTGCCAATCGACTTCGTGCCGCCGCCGTGGCAGCGACGTTCGCCGTCGCTACTCAAGCCTCAGCAGAGGATGCGCTACGTACCGCGATTGCAGCTGCTCATCGCCAGCCACAGCATGTGGCGCGCGATGCTCAGCGGCATCCCTACGAAACGTTGAAGTTCTTCGGCTTGCAGCCGGGACAAACGATCGTCGAAATACAACCGGGCGGCGGGTATTGGACTGAAATTCTCGGCCCATACGCGCAAGCGACGGGCGGCAAGTTCATCACGACGCAACCCGATCTCGAGGATCCGAATACCACCCCTGATAAGCGCCAGAGCCGAGCGGAGTTCGAAGCGCGCTACGCCGATGCGGCCAAGTACGGGAAGATCATCATCGCTCATTGGGGGCCGAAGTCGCGGCCGCTCGGCGAGCCCGGCTCCGCGGATATCGTCATCAGCGGCCGCAATGTCCACAACTGGCTGTGGAATCAGATGCTCGACAAGGCCTTTAAGGATTACTACTCAGTGCTCAAGCCGGGCGGAATTCTCGCGATTGAGGAGCACCGTTCCGACCCGCGTCCGCAGCGTCCCAACGCGGGGGATGGCTACATGGAGACGGCGTTCGTTGTCGCCGCCGCGGAGCGAGCTGGCTTCAAGCTCGA
>DASXWB010000914.1:0-2172 GCA_036503915.1 Lacipirellulaceae bacterium
ACCGTGTGACCGACAAGTCCAAAGAGGATATTGCCGCACACTACGAGCAACTCAAGGATCTGGAATGGATGGTTGGAAGCTGGACCGCCGAGGACACTGATGCGGACGTCGAACTCGAGTGCTACTGGACGAAAAACAAAAACTTCCTTACGCGGTCGTTCAAGATTTCTATCGAGGGCCAGGACGAGATCAGTGGGATCCAAGTGATCGGCTGGGATCCGGCTGCGGAGGAGATCCGTTCCTGGACGTTTGACTCGAATGGGACGTTCGCGGAGGCGACGTGGGAGCACCGAGGGGACCGCTGGTTTCTGCGCAATCGCGGCGTGCTGCCCGACGGGCGTCCGGCCGCGATGATCAATGTGATGAAGCAGCTGGGCGAGAACTCGTTTACGTGGCAGACGATCGAGCGGACCGCGGGAGACGAATTGCTACCCAATATTGACGAGATGCAGCTTGTTCGCCGCTAAGCGCCCCGTTTCGATGCCGAAAACAATAACTTCAACCACGCAGGTGAAACGATGAAGCGAGGACGAACAGTCATCTTGGGAATCGTGATTCTTGGGTTAGTCATGCCGCTGGATGTCCTTGCTCGCGGTGGCGGCGGCCGCGGCGGTGGAGGTGGCGGCCGTGGCGGTGGAGGCGGCGCACGCGGAGGTGGCGGCGGAGGTGCACGTTCCAGTGGCGGCTTTTCCCCTTCGGGCGGAGCCTCACGCTCGGCTCGACCGGCTACTCGGCCAAGCACGGGAAGTCGGCCCAGTGCGGGCAGTCGGCCGAGCACAGTCAGTCGACCGAGCCAAGGCCGCAGCCAAGCGGCTTCGCGACCTGCAGGAAGTCGTCCATCCGCTGCGCAGGGTGCAGCACGCCCTGCGGGAGACGCAGCGCGTCAAGGCGCTGCGGCCGGACAGCGTCCGGCTGCTGGCAGCCGTCCAACGTCTGGTCAGCTGAATAATTTCCTCGACGTTCCTGGTCCGGCGACCGGCGCAGTCGGCGCCGCGGGTGGCGGAAGAGCGAGCGGCGCCGCGGGTGCGGGACGAGGTGGCAACGCCGCGGCCGATTTCCTGCAAGGCGGGGGCGCACTCGCAGCGGGAGCTGTCGGCGGCGCCGCCGTGGGCGCGGCGACTGGACGCGAGCGAGGCGAGGCGGGTCGGCCCGGGACTGCTCGGGAGAATGTCAGCCAGCGCGGCGATGTGGGCCGGCCGGGGACTGGTCGGGAGAATTTGAGCCAGAATCGCCCCGAACGAATTGAAGACCGCGGCCAGCGGCAAGGTGACCGTGACCAACGGCGCGACGAGGTGCGCAATCAGTTTGAGCAGAACAACCCCGGCAGTTTCTGGGAAGAAAATCCGGGCTGGAGTGCGTGGGCGGTTACGCGCCCGTTCGCGTGGGCGAGTTGGGATTCGGTGGGGGATTGGTGCGGCTATAGCGGCGAAGCAATGCCCTACAGCTACGGTGAAGATATTTATTATGCGGACGACCAGGTTTACTCCGGCGACCAGCCGATCGCCACGACTGAGGAGTACGCCGAGCAGGCCGCGGAGATTGCAACGACCGAGCCGAGCGTCGCGCCCGAGCAAGGCGACTGGCTGCCTTTGGGAGTTTTTGCGATCACACAGGATGGCCAGGCTTCCGGCGCAGAGCCATCGCTGTACATGCAGCTTGCCATCAGCAAGCAGGGCGCCATTTCCGGCACACTTAAGAACACGCTTACCGGCAATGTTCAGTCGCTGGAAGGAATGGCCGACCCGACGAGCCAGCGAGCGGCTTGGGCCGTAACCGACCAGGAGCGTCCCATTATGGAAACCGGGTTATCGAACCTCACGCAAGATTCATCCCCCGCGCTAATTCATTTTGCTGATGGCCAGACACAGCAGTGGCTCATGGTGCGAATACCGGAACCGCAGCAGTAAAGGCAGACCTCTGCGTTTGAGCTAATTGAAGCGGTGCGGAGATTTTAGCTTCTGATAATCGCCTTGGATTGTAGCCCGTAGCGCAAGCAAGGGAGTTTTCCAAAAACCCTTGCTTGCGCAGCGGGCTGCGATCCTTGCAGTATTGCTGTGATTAGTGACCCTAACTCGCGGAGGCAAAACGCGAGTTTGTCGGCTTCAGCGCGTGCCGCTAGGCACTGTCTTCAACTCCGAGCGCCTTGAATCTGTCCCAGGACTCTGTGGCAAC
>DASXWB010000915.1:0-2816 GCA_036503915.1 Lacipirellulaceae bacterium
ATTCTCGGACTACACGCCTGAGCTGGCCGCCGACAAAGAGGACAAAGGGAGCGACGAGAATTCGCAATTTGGAGCTGCGCTCGCCAAGACACAACCGGAGCCGGCTGCCGCCAAGCAACCGGATGCAGCGGCCAAGGCAAATGCCGCAGCGACGTCCGTGCCGTATCAGCCCGTCAAGTTTCAGGGCATCGTCGTCGGCACGGCCACCAAAGACCAATTGACAGGATCGTGGGGTGAGCCGGCCAATACTATTGCGACCGACGAAGGCGAGGTTCTGATTTATGCCATCGAACCGTTCGACGGCGTCGACGTGCTGGTAGCCGAAAGCGGCGTCATCTCCGCGATCAAGGTCACGCTGGCCGCCGCGCTTGACCCGAAGGAACTCGCAAAGCAGCTTTCGCTCGACGAACTCGAGCCGGTCATCGTCGATGATGCGGAAGGCGTGCCGCTGGGCCAGGCGTTCCCGGAGCGCGGCGTGCTGTTCATGTTCGACGAGGCGGATAGCATCGGCCCGGTTGGCGAGGATGAGCTTTCCATGACGGTCTCGCAAGTGGCGATTCAGCCACTCGATTCGCGGGCCTTTGCCCTGCGCGCCGAGAACCGCTTGCACGGGCCGTACGAGAAAAACATCAACGACCTGCAAACCGCCATCGCGCTGGACGCAACCTACGCGCACCCGCATTGGCTGTTGTCCGAGATTTACATGGTCACCGGACAGGCCGACTCGGCCGACGCCGAAGCCGCGGCCGCATGCGACATCGAGCCCTGGAACGCCGCTTACCAGCTGCGCCGAGCGCAGACCCTCGCCTTGCTTGGCGAGTATGACGAAGCAGTGCATCGCACCCGCGCGGTCCTCGACCGCAAAGATCTTAGCTCGATCGTTCATGCGCAAGCATTGTTTGAAATGGCCAGGCTGGCTTCGCTGGGCGACGTGGAAATCGCCTCCAAGGCAATCCAGTTCCACACGCGGGCGATTGAAATTGCTGACCGCCTGACCATCGGCGACGACCGCAAAGAGCGCCGCGCCGCCAAGCAGGTGATGGTCGAGGCCCACATGGCCGTGGCCGAGGAGATCGCCCGCCAAGCCTTCAACCAGAAGGTGGATAGCCTGTCGCAGTGGATTGGGCGCGCGTCGGGGCTCGCCGAGGAATACATCGAGAACGACGGCGGCAGCGTCGAGCTGCGGCTACTCATCGCGCAGCGGGCGCTTGCCGCGCTGGCCAGCTTCAAGCCGACGCTCGATCCAGCGCCGTGGGTTGCCGAAGCCGAGGAAGCCGCCGCAGCGCTGCTCACGCAATCCGATGATGAGCTCTGGCAGCAGCGGATCAAGTGGGAATTGGGCATCGTCTATCACAACGCGATGCGCGTCGAGCACTCGCGCCGGCAAACGATTTCCGCGATCGCCTTGGGGCAGAAAGCCATCGAGAACCTGGCCGCCGGGGCCGTTTCGCGGCAGGCGGTGCATTCCTCCGAGCAGCTCGTGGGCCAGCTTTATTTCCACATGGGCGCCGTGCACGCCGTGCATCAACAGGACCATGAGAAGGCGGCCCAGTGGTATGACAAGGCTACGCCGCTTTTGAGCGGCCCGCGGCCGGCTTCCGAGCTGTACGCCCCGCGCCGCGAAGGCGAGATGCTCGTCTCGATCGGCGTCACCTACTGGCAGCTGGACCAGCAGTGCCGCGCCCTCGACGTGACGCAAACCGGCGTGAACCTGATCGAGACGGCCGTCGAGGACGGCATCCTCTCCAAGAGTGCCCTGGCCGTGCCGTACAGCAACCTGGCGACGATGTACGACGAGATGGGCGAGAACACAAACGCCGCGAAATACACGGAGCTAGCCAAGTCGGTCGCGGCGCCGGCCAAGAAGCAGCCGGAGCGCGTGAGCCGTTCCACCGCCCGCCGCCGCATGCCGCGCGTCACCATCCAAGCGGCCGGCGAAGACGAGCGGCCATTTTACGAGGGCATGCGGCGCTAGCGCGTAGGGTGGGCACTGCCCACCATCGCATCGTTACAGTCGACGTTTGATGGTGGGCGTTGCCCACCCTACGGTTTCGAACACGCGATCAAAGGCGTCGACGTTCGCCTCGGCTAAGCCGAAATCTATATTGCGCGTGGGGTTCCATCGCTCGGGGGCGAAGTCGTTTCGCAGATGGCTGGTCGATCGTGGCGACGCGAGCGCGGCCAATAGGTTGTCCTGCGGCGCGAATCCTTGAGCTGCCGGCCGAAACGTTGGCCGCGACGTCGCCAGCGAAACCCCCGGCGAAGCCGGGGGCTGCCAAGCGGGTCGGTTTGGCGGTGATTCTTCCGGCTCCGTGCTCCTCGCCCCCTGCTCCACGCTTTCGGCCGTCCGGCCGAAATTCTCCCGCCATACTTGCCAGTCGGCCTGATCCACGACGCCATCGCCGTTGCCGTCAGCGCGCAGGTCGGTTGTGGAGCCGAGCGTTTTTCGCCAGACAACTGCATCGGCCGCATCGACGACGCCGCTAAAGTTGTAGTCGCCCGTAAGCGGATTGGGCTGCGCCTCCAACGCGCCGATATCGATCCGCCCGCCATACACGCGCGTAAACGGCGCGCCACGCTGGTCGTAAAGAGGAACGCCGCCAACGCCGGCCTTTGCGGCCGGATCACCTGCGTTGATCGCCGGACTGCCCGGCACGAGGGCATGCGTCATCGTCGGCCCTCCATTGTCGGCCAACGGCCCCAAGAAGTCGGCGCCAAGCCCGATCAAGCTGTAGCGACTGTTAAAGATGCCGGCGATATCGGGTGCACGACCGCTTAAGTCCTGATTTCCAACGACAATCGTGTGATCGAGAAAC
>DASXWB010000916.1:0-2757 GCA_036503915.1 Lacipirellulaceae bacterium
CCCCGGGGGTGGGGCAAAATTGTCTCCAGGTGGGGCGTTATTCGTCAGAAACTTCGAGGTTCGCATCAGATGTCCAAAACTCCCCCCACATACTTTTGGACATCTGACGCGGCACGTTGAAGTTGGTAAGCAAGGGAAACCAGGCACTAACCCAAACCGAAAATCGAGGGTGGCAACTGAGAAATCAGGATAGCTTTGTCCTGACGACCTGACGAATACCGCCCCAACTGGTGTTTTGCCCCACCCCCCTGGTCGAAACTCCGATCGTTTCGCCCTACCACCACTCACGAACGTGCAGCCAGCAAACGATTGCAACAACCGGGTGGGGCGAAATTGGCCGAATAACGCCCCATGAGAAAAAGAAAAAATTTTGGTGAGGCGAAACTCAAAAACCAACCTACCTACGACGACAGCGCACGGTTAACGACCAAAGTGAACCGCCAAGGGCGCCAAGAACACGAAGAAAAAAAGACCAGCCGTCAACGACTGGCTTCGAAGAAGCACGCATGAAAACGGGCAGCTCGCATTCAATTCTTGGCGTTCTTCGCGTCTTGGCGGTTCAATCCTGGGATAGCACTAAACCGATTCCGGGACCACCCACGCGCCGCGGTATTCGCGCTTGAGCAAGGCGTTAGCTTCCGCGTCGCCGATGAGCGTTTCGGTGGCCGGGTCGACGAGCAGCTTGCGCCCGCCCAAGCGGTAGCTGATATTGGCGAGCTGGCAGAGCAGCGTGCTGCGATGGCCTTCTTCGATGTCGGCGCTCGGCAGATTGCGGCTGCGAATGGATTGGACGAAGTTTTCGAAGTGCTCGTTGTCGGGAAAGGGACCGTTTCGCTCCTCGGCGATGACCGGCTTACGATCGTGGGGCCGGTCGTACACTTGCCAGCCGCAGCCATGCCGGCCGACGATCATGAGGCCCTGGCTCCCAAAAATTTCGATCCGCTCCGCATTCTGCGGCCAGTAGGGGTACATGTCGCTGTCGCGAAGCGCAGCATCGCTCTTGATCATGTAAGGCGTGTAGAGCGTCAGCTCGAACACCATGATGAGGTTGTCGAACTCGTAAACGGCAACCTGCGTGTCGGGCGATTCGAAGGCGCCCTCCTCGGCATAACGGCCGCCGGTCGAATAAACCGACTTCGGGTAGTCTTTGCCCGTGAGCCAACGGGCCAGATCGAGCTGGTGGACGCCGTCGTTGATGATGTCGCCGCCCGAAAATCGCCAGAAATGGTTCCAGCGGCGATGGAAGTTTTCATTGTACGGCGATTGGGGCGCGGGGCCGGTCCACATGTCCCAGTTCAGGCCGGCGGGAGGATCACTGCTCGCGGTCGCCGGGTAGTTGGGCCACGATTTTTGATTGATCACGCGGACCATGTGGATGCTGCCCAGTTTGCCGCTGTCGATATATTCCTTGGCGGCGATGTTGTACCGGGCGCTGCGGTTCTGCGTGCCCACCTGGACAATCCGCTTGTACCTGCGGGCCGCTTCGACCATCTTGCGGCCTTCCCAGGGCGAATGGCTCGCCGGCTTCTCGACATACACGTCCTTTCCGGCCTGGCAGCCCCAAATGGTTGCCAGCGCGTGCCAATGATCGGGCGTGGCGACCACGATGGCGTCGACGGATGGATCATCCAAAGCGCGGCGAAAGTCGCCGGCGGTTTTTGGCGCCTGGCCTGCGATTTTTTCGACTTCCTTTTGAAGCCCGGGAAGCAGCGATTCGTCCACGTCGCACAGATAGGCAACTTCGCAGTCAGCCCGCGCGGCAAACTTTCGCGCCAAGTCTCCGCCGCGACCGTGGATGCCGACGACGGCCAGCCGCACGCGGTCGTTTGCGGAGGTCGAGTTTGCGACGGAGCGAGAGGTCAATACCGACGCGCCCAATGCCAGACTCAAACTTGTTTTTCCCGTCGAGTCCAGAAAGTTTCGGCGAGTCAGCTTGTTCATTGCACTGTCTCCTTCGGATCGCACCGTGACACTTATAGGACGTGCACGATTGGACACGCGCGCTCAAGCCAATGGAATCGCTTGCGTGTCACTCCACAGACGACTAATGTACCTACTCGCCAGGATGAAAAATAGCACGTGCGGTCGCCCCGAGTCCTCGTATTGCGGGAGAATTCCAGTGAGCAGCGCAAGCGAGAGCATTTCGCCGCCCGTCGACAACGACGACGATTGGCGAGAGTGGCGCGACGAATGGCCGATTCGCGCCGACACGACCTATTTGAACCATGGGTCATTTGGTCCGACGCCACGTGCCGTGCGCGCTTGCCAACTCGAGTGGCAGCAGCGGATGACGAGCCAGCCGATGGATTTTTTCGTGCGGCAGTTCGAGCCGGCTTGGCTGGAGTCGAGAAAGCGCCTGGCCGCTTTCGCCGGCACGGCCGCCGACAATTTGGTGTTTGTGGAGAACGCGACGGCGGGGATGAATGTGGTGGCCGCCACCATGCGCCTTCAGCCTGGCGATGAAGTTCTGTTGACCGACCACGAGTATGGCGCCGTCGAGCGCATCTGGCGGCGCGCGTGTCAAACGGCGGGCGCCGCGGAGCCCGTAATCGCCCAGCTTCCGTGCCAATTGGAGTCGGCCGATCAAGTGGTGGATGCAATCTTCCGCAGTGCGACCGAGCGCACACGGCTATTGGTGGTGAGTCATATCACATCGCCGACGGCGATCATTCTGCCGGTGCAGAAGATATGCGACGAAGCACGGCGGCGCGGAATCGCGGTATGTGTCGATGGACCCCATGCGCCCGCGCAGGTTCC
>DASXWB010000917.1:0-5794 GCA_036503915.1 Lacipirellulaceae bacterium
GCCCGTGCTGACTCGCAAGCCGCCCTCACCCCGGCCCTCTCCCTCCGGGAGAGGGAGGTTTTGTAGATGTCGCCGCTGCGCGGTTTGTTTCACCCTGTGGGCGAAGAATGACGGGAGCTTGCTTTCCGGGGGCCTACGCCGGCGCGGCTATATGCCATCGCCGCTTCGCGGCTGCGAGTCTTCACCCTGCCGTCGCGAGCGCAAGCTGCCGTGGGAATTGAATCGCGCGGATGGCAACTCGGCAGTTCTCGTTCAGCGCTCAACGCGGCGAGTGGCAGCCATCCGTCTGCGATGTCCAATAAAGAGTACCGCGCTCGCACATAAAAGAATCGCGGAGGGCTCAGGGATAATAACAGCGGAGCGAATTGACCAGATGTTTCCTGCTCTCTCAGACCAAGTCAATCGGTTTCCGTCGATTACGAGGCCGTTACGCTCGATTTGATCTACGCCACTAACCAAGGGCCTCGTCGTCTTGGATTCGAAATCAAACGCAAAAATCGTGTCTAGCTGATAGTCCCAATAGACAGCGTGGGTTTCGCTAATATCGATTTCTGCGATGTCCGGCCGGGTAAATAGCTCCTCCCCAGTCTCAATGTTTACTATATGAGTTTGGTCCGGGGACGAAGAATCTGTCCACATAATGATGTTACCTTCGATACGCGCCCGCGGCGGAGACGAGACACCGGGGAATTGAACGACGCGCTCGAAAATGATGCTCGACGTAGTAATGTCAAAGACGCGAATCGATCGATAGCCTGGCAAAAATGGACTCCCTTCTGCGTACGCATACAAGATGCGATTCCCGCTGACTTCGTGATCGCCTTCGTAGGCATTGGGATTATTTGCTACTGCAACGGGCACAAAATCTGGCGCAGTTGCGCGAAAGACGTCAAAGCTGTCGCCAGCGCTTAGCTGCCGCCACACGACAGAACCACCTTCAATCGTCGGAAATGACTTGATCTCGTTGCCAAAGGTGATCTGTCGTGTTGCCAGGGTGTCTAGGTCGTACAGGTGAATATTAGCCGGGCTGCCACTCCTGTCCGCCCATACGACAGTTCGTCCGGACACATCCGGCAAAAACCCCCGATCCTCACTGCCGTTATACGTTCGAATGCGATGAAACTCGCGAGACTGAAAGTCGTAAGCATCAATGTGACCGTCATCCCAAACCAGGACGCCGTCATCGGCGCGAAGCTCTGTCGCAAATCCGGTAAAGACCGTTTCAATGGACGTCACTGAAGGGGGATTGGCGTGAACCAGAACTGCTGAAGAGAGGGGTAAAAGGGCCGTGACCAACGTCTGTAATGTCCTCATGAGCATCTCCTAACCCCCGTAGAGCGAGCGCGCAACCGCAGGCTGCGTGAAGCATTTACGCGGGCTAATCGGCTGAAACTCAAATTATCGTGGCGCGATGGCAAGGTCAACCAATTGCTTCGGTCGCATTGACCGCGAAGAATCATTTTTTGGCGGGTTGCCCGGAGGATGGATCGGTTCGGTCTTTTTCGGCTGGCCGCGTGCGCGGAATGTGTGCTTCAGAGGGAGGATAAGGGACGCAGCTGTTTGCCCTAATCCTTCGTAACTCCTTTCGCTGGTCCAGCACGGCGGTTCACATCTCTTGCTGCCGTAGGCTCGAATCGCGGCATAGCAACTCGGCCGTTCTCATTGAGCACTGGCAGAGCCAGTGGCACCCGTTAGAATCGCACTGCTGGGCAAGTCCGCCACGGCGAGTGGTACCGTGCGGGAAAAAATTAATCCCCTGGATTGGTTCCCTCCCCTCGACGGGGAGGGTTAGGGAGGGGTGATTTCGACTCGTTGGAGCTTGCCAGATTGAGTGCGTGCTCGATTGCGTCCATCACCGCTTGAATGTTTTCATCAAGTTCTTGATTGCGAAAGCGCATGACTTGAAAGCCGCGGGAAGACAACCATTGGGTTCGGCGAGCGTCGTAATCGGCGGTCGGCGGGTCAATGTGCTGCGGACCATCGAGTTCAATGATCAGCTTGCGGGAGAAGCAAACGAAGTCGACGGTGTACGCGCCGATGGCCGCCTGGCGACGAAACTTGTGTCCGCGTAGTTGTTGCGCGCGGAGCAATCGCCACAGGCGTTTTTCTGCTTCGGTCGACTGGTTGCGGAGAGCGCGCGCGAAGTCGCGTTGATGCTTGTCATGGTACATGAGACGACGCCGGAAACAGGCAGCGACGATGGCAAGTTATCCCCCTCCCCATCCCTCCCCGCAAGGGGGAGGGAGCCGGAAAACTAACAAGACGTGCACGTTGGGCAGTGGTGCGTAGATGTCGCCGCTGCGCGGCTTGTTTCGCCCTGTGGGCGAAGAATGACGGGGCTTACTTTCCGAGGGCTTACGCCGGCGCGGCTAAATGCTGAGCGCCGCTTCGCGGCTGGGAGTCGTCTCGCTGCCGTCGCGGAAAGGATGAAAAACGGGACATCCTCTCTTCCAGCCCACCCCGATTGACCGCTCAGAGCTCCGCAAGAAAAGTAGACTGACTTGTTGGCTCCTCGGCCGACGGGTAGAGCCATGGGGGCGATCTTTTGGTCCTCGTTAGCTGTCGTCTGGCACGGCCGATGCCACCGAGCGCGATCGCGACCAGCAACACCGAACCTGGTTCGGGGATGATGAGCGCATAGCCGACGCCGTCATACCAGGTCCGGTTCCAGATGCGAGCGCCAGTACCACTGTAGTCGTCGATCCAGATTTGAATGTGGCCGCTGAAGTCGGCGCGCGTCTCCCCAAGGTTTGCCTGGAGGAGAGTTCGATTGCCCTCGGACAACAGCGGCGGGCTACCAAAGTCGCTCGCTACGGCCGGAGGCGCATAGGTCGCGCCGCCGTCCCCGGAGGCCCCTGTGGAGCTGAAACTCACCGCTGGATCGTCTGGCAGCGGCGGCACCTGGCTCAGCGACGCCTTCAGCCGCCAGTTGGAAAGCGGCAGATCATCCACCCAAAGATACGCGTGCAGATTGTAGAGCGCTCCCGGTACCAGTCCTTCGAGGAGCGTGACCAGCCCAGGCGCATCTTCGGTGCCGAAGTCGTTGCTCGTGAACACCGTGTTACTGTTGCCGAAGGTCCGGTTGGTCCACAAATGATCATTGTCGATTGGCGCCGTGCTGCGCGGAGCGTTCAACACGCCGCCGCTTGCGAGTCGCGTGTTGCCGTCCGCTCCGTCGGTGGCGTCCACGTAATGGATCAGCGTGGTGATTGCCGCTTGGCTCGCCGGCGCACCTGCAGTTACAAAGAGGGCGATTGGAAGGATAATCGTCTTCATTAGCAACTCGTGATGTTAAAAGAGAACGCGCGACCGCTGACTGACCGATCTTACGCTCCGCTCCGCGTCATAGTCAAGCATTTGCTGCGTTACTCGCTGCCGCGAAAAAGTAAAAGAGGAGAGGAGTTTTATTTTTTCTGCGGCCGCGGGCTGTTGACTTGGATTTCCGGTTATTGCTTTGACTTGATGTCGACCAGCGATCGGTCGTGGAGATCTCAATGACCGCCCGGTCGTCGCCGATTAACTGATTGTCGAGGCGGAGCAGGTGAAGAAAGAATGGTTGCCCTTTGACATCGAAGGCCAGTACATCGCCGCGCTTCGCGGACACCGGTCCGAGGATTGGCCGTTTGGCATCATCGTGGATGGTGAGAATGACTTGACCGCGCGTGATGTCGTCGAGCTGGACATGGGCTAACCCCTGCAGGCCGGGAATAGCCTGCGCAGAGCGCTGAACGACCGTCAATTGCAATGGATCGGGGCTTAGCGTCAAGCGCTGCGCGCCAAAGCGCACGCCTGCCCAAAGACCAGCCCAACAAAACATAAAAAACAGTAGCCCGGCCAGACTGAATCGCAACCAACGTCGTGCTCTGTGCGGCGGCGATTGGGCGCGTTCTTCGTTCATTTTTCGAAAACGACTGCTCAATTCCAAGTAGCCGCTTCAATATCGCGACTGCCGCTGGAGTCGGCTATGGACTCGAGGGCGAAGGAAGTTACACGGGCGAGGTGGGTTGAGGGAATTTGGCACTCTATCCTGGAATCTCCCTAGAAGGGAGTGGGATGCAATCACCCCTCCCCCTAGCCCCTCCCCGTGAAGGGGAGGGGAACAATCCAACAGTCGCGTAGGATGGTTCGCCGGGTGCGATGTGTTTCCAACTCCAATCGGAATGCGATATACTTAGCTTGTGGGTGAGCGTTCTGATCGCGTAGAAAAAATCGAATCTATCATGACGACCGCGGCACAAGAACTGGCAAGCTTTACGATCTATGCGCAACAGCGGATCGATTCCGGCGAACAGGACTTGAGTCTCGACGAGCTGTTCGATCAATGGCGGGCCGAGAATCCGTCGGATGAGCTGTATGCCGAAAATGTGGCGGCAATTCAGGCCTCGATTAACGACTTCAATAATGGCCAGCGCGGCACCATTGCCGGTGAGCATTCAGCGCAGCTTCGGCGCGCACTGCGCACCAACGCCGAATGACCTTTACTGTTCGCGAGCTTCCGAAGGCCAAGCAGGACAAGAGCAGCACTTTCCACTGGCTTCACGAACGCTCACCGGAAGGAGCGGCTGCCTGGCTTGACGCCTACGATTCGCTTATCGAGCGTCTAAAGCAGCATGCGGAGTCGTTCGGCTTGGCGCCCGAGAGTCAAGACTGCGAATTCGACGTCCGGCAAGCTCTCTTCAAAACGCGGCGCGGCCGAGTCTATCGGGCCTTGTTCTTCATCGACGGCCGCGACGCGTACATACTTCGCGTTCGAGGTCCAGGTCAGGCGCCAGTGTCGCCAGAGGAAATCAGTTAACGCCGTCTGCAGTCTTTTCAGTTCATGTGGCGCGTTTGATACAGACCGTCAGTGCCTTCGCAGCCGAGTGAGTTCTTGCGCCCATCCAATAGGCAGAGCCTTCCCGGCACTTTTTGCGTTTTCTTATGCGCTGGCAGTTACGGCTCGCTGTAATAGACCCGCGAACGGTATCGCGAGTAGCGTGGCCGGTAGCGGTATTGTCGATAGGGTCCGTGGTGGACAACGGGCGGCGGGGGCGCCTGGACGTAGGCCGGCCCCATATTCATTTCCTGGGCGGCGAGCAGCACGTCGTCGCTTACGCCGCTTTCCTTCAAGGAAATGATCGCTTCGGGGCTGAGGTCGAGTCGCGCTCCGCGAGCGCGAATCGTGCTGATGATCACGTCATCGCTGATGCCGGCCCTCGTCATGCTGACAAGGTCGTAATCGGTGATGGCCCTGGCGGCCGCTTCCTGGTTTGCGCGTGCCGTCATGGCCGCGCCATGGGCGGCGCGGCGATGGTCGGCGCGGTCCTTGGAGCGGCCCAGCATGTTGCCCGTCAGAGCGCCGACGCCGGCGCCAATGAGAGCGCCTTCCTCGCGGTCCTTCTTGCCGGCAATGATTGCGCCCGCGACGGCGCCCACGGCACCGCCTGTGACCGTGCCGGCCGCCGTGTCGTTATGGTAATAGTCGGGATGGGGCTGGTAGTAATAGCGTTGGGCGGCAACGTTCTCGCAGCGGCCGAACACTAGAGCCGCCGTCAATATCATCAACGCCGAGCCGAATGTCGCAGGCTTCCAATTCATGTAATGCGTCCTCATTGGTCCTCTTCTGCCGGCCGCGCTGCGTCGGGCGCATGCGCGAAATCAGGCCCTCCAGGCAAAACCATCCCAAACAAATCGACCAGAGCGGGCGGAACACAATTGGAAATACCGAGTGCTGCCCGAAATGGCTGTCAATTGGAAATATAGCATTAAATTTGCCGCGAAAATTGTGGGTAAATGTCGCCGCTGCGCGGGTTGT
>DASXWB010000918.1:0-15634 GCA_036503915.1 Lacipirellulaceae bacterium
CTCTTGGTGATGAATTCGAACGACCGGTCGTTGTACACAGTGACCACGACCGGGATCATCATGCCACCGGCTTCCCTCGTGCGCTCGTTGAACTGCTGCACGAACTGGCCCAGGTTGATGCCGTATTTACCAAGCGAAGTGCCCACCGGCGGCGCCGGTGTAGCCTGCCCGCCCGGAATCTGAAACTTCGCGCTTCCGACGAATTGTTTTGCCATGTTTTAGGTGTCGGGTGTCAGGTGTCAGGTGTCAGAATTCAAACTGACACCCGACACCCGACACCTGACGCCTTCTCCCTACACTGCTTCTATCTGCCAATATTCAAGCTCAACCGGCGTGCTGCGGCCGAAGATGTTGATCATCACCGTAACGCGGCCGCTCGCTTCGTCGATTGTGTTCACTTCCCCTTCGAAGTTTTCGAAGTTGCCTTCCTTCACTTTCACCTTGTCGCCGGAGCTGAACTTGATGTCCAGTTTCGGAGCCTCGGTTGTTTCCTCTTCCTCGGTTTGAACGATTCGCGACACTTCCTGCGGCAGCATCGGCGTCGGCTTGCCGCCGGAGCCCGTGAAGTCGCCTACGCCACTCGTCTCGCGGACCGCGAACCACGTCTCATCGTTGACGTGCATGTGCACCACGATGTAACCGGGGTACAACTTCCGCTCGACGACTTTCTTCTTGCCTCCCTTGAACTCGGTCACTTTTTCCGTGGGGACGATCACCTGGTCGAAGAAGCGATCGAGGCCCTCGATGCGCATCTTTCGCTCCAGCGCCTCGGCAATCGAACGCTCGCGGTTGCTTTGCACCTTGAGGATGTACCAGTCCATGCGGATTTCTTCCGGCGACTCGTCGGCGATTTCGACCGGCGGCTTCGGCACACGGCCGGGCTGATCTTCGGCGTCTGGCTTCTCCTCTTCGGCTTCCGCCTCGTCGGTGCTTGCGTCGGCCGCTTCCGCTTCAAGCGACTCAGCAGGCGGCGATTCCGCCAACTCTTCTTGAGATGTAACGTGTTGCGATTGATGCGCGGCGGCGAATTGCGAGTCTTCGTCGCCCGCCGGCTGGCCTGGCGTCTCGGGGCTTAATCCGTTCCGGCCAGTGGCCGCGGTGCCCCTGGCCTCGTCGAGCGCCGTATCGTCGCTGCGATTGCTGACCGCGTCGTCGGCCAACGAACGACCGCCCTCGGCCGAGGGTTGTTCGAAATGTATGTTGTCATCCGCCATGGATGATTCCTAAACGTGTGGCAGGATCGCCATCGATCTGTCAGCCAAAAATCGCGGTGACGATACTTTCAAGCCCCTCGCGGAGATACTCGAGTGCCAGGTCATAAAAAAACAACAGCGCCGCCAGGAAGAAAATCACCAGCATGACCACAATCGACGCGCGAAACAGCTCACCGCGCGACGGCCACGAAACCTTGTTCATTTCTCCTTCAACGGAAATCAAAAAATCGGCAAAGGCCGGCATCTGCACGATTCGAAAACTGGCCCACAGGCCAGCCAGCAAAAACAATAGCGGTACAAAATAGTGCAGCGTCGCGCCTTTGTCCTGGTAGTTCTCGCTCAAAGCCCACGCGCCCAAGGCGAAAATCACCGCCAATGCGGCGAACGTCGCCTGACGCGCAATGCGACCCTGATTGCGCTTGTATAAGTTCAGTCGAAATAGTTCTTGGACAAATGCACCCACGTTCCCGTCCTTCGGACGTGGTGAGTAAGTGAGTAAGTGAGTAGGTGAGTAGGTTTCCTAGTCGATCGGACCTACTCACCTACTCACCTACTCACTTACTCACCCATACCGACCTCCTGCAAGTGACTGCGACACCTCAAATAATGGCAGGGGTGGTGGGATTCGAACTCACAACCCCCGGTTTTGGAGACCGGTGCTCTGCCAATTGAGCTACACCCCTGTGGGGAGGGTGAGTAGGTAGAATTCACCGATCGTCCGCCTACCTACTCACTTACTCACCTACTCACTTACTCACCTTATTCAACGATCTTGGTCACGACGCCCGAGCCGACCGTCTTGCCGCCTTCGCGGATAGCGAACCGCACGCCATCGTCCATGGCAATCGGCTTGGACAATTCAACCTGGAGCCGCGCGTTGTCGCCCGGCATGCACATTTCCGCGCCGCCCAGCAAATTGGCCGAGCCCGTAACGTCGGTCGTGCGGAAGTAGAATTGGGGCCGATAGCCGCTGAAGAACGGCGTGTGCCGGCCGCCTTCTTCCTTCGAAAGCACGTACACCTCCGCTTCGAACTTGGTGTGTGGCGTGATCGACCCGGGTTTGGCCAGCACCTGGCCGCGCTGGATATCTTCGCGCTTCACGCCGCGAAGCAGGCAGCCCACGTTGTCGCCGGCTTGTCCTTGATCGAGCGTCTTGTTGAACATCTCGACGCCAGTGCAAGTGGTCGACTTAGACGCTGCTTCCAGGCCAATGATATCCACGGTGTCGCCTACCTTGACGATGCCGCGCTCGATTCGACCGGTCGCGACCGTGCCGCGTCCTTCGATCGAGAACACATCTTCAATGGCCATCAGGAACGGCTTGTCGATTTCGCGCACCGGCTCGGGAATATACGCATCGATTGCATTCATCAATTCGCCGATGCACTTGTTGGCTTCTGGATCGGCCGGGTTCTCGTACGCCGCCTTGGCGGCGCCGCGAATGATCGGAATCTCGTCGCCCGGGAAGTCGTACTTCGAAAGTAGCTCGCGAACTTCGAGCTCCACAAGGTCTAGCAATTCCTCATCATCCACGAGGTCGCACTTGTTGAGGAACACGACCACGCGCGGCACGCCGACTTGGCGCGCCAAGAGAATGTGCTCGCGGGTCTGCGGCATGGGACCGTCGGCCGCCGAAACGACCAGAATGGCGCCGTCCATCTGGGCCGCGCCGGTGATCATGTTCTTGATGAAGTCCGCGTGGCCGGGGCAGTCGATGTGGGCGTAGTGCCGCTTGTCGGTTTCATACTCAACGTGAGCTACGGCAATCGTGACCGTCTTGGTTTCGTCGCGCACGGTGCCGCCCTTGGCGATGTCTGCGTACGACTTGAAATTCGCCAGGCCCTTCTTCGACTGGACGGCCAAAATGGAGCCGGTGAGCGTGGTCTTGCCATGATCGATATGCCCGATCGTGCCAACGTTGACGTGCGGCTTTTTGCGTTGAAATGTGTCCTTTGCCATGTTGATGTCCTGACTGACAACTAGGGAATGGGTTAGTGCTACATAAAGCTGCTGAAGAGACTTGAACTCTTGACCTCGTCCTTACCAAGGACGCGCTCTACCGACTGAGCTACAGCAGCGGGGAGGCTGTCGGCTGTCGGCCTCGGCTATCCAAGAGCCTGTCTCAAAATTCTTATTCTCCTCTGGCCGAAAGCCGATAGCCGATTGCTGAAAGCCCTTCGAAGCGGGTGAAGGGAATCGAACCCTCGTCATCAGCTTGGAAGGCTGTTGCTCTACCATTGAGCTACACCCGCAAAAGCGGGTAAGTAAGTGAGTAGGTGAATAAGTGAGTAGGCTTCTACTCGTCTCACTTACTCACCTACTCACTTACTCACCTACTCACAACTTCCACTGGGGAGTGCAGGATTCGAACCTGCGAAGGCATAAGCCATCAGATTTACAGTCTGACCCGTTTGACCGCTTCGGTAACTCCCCGCGACGCCACGTGACGGCACAGGACCGCCGCCCACTAGCTTTTTCACTACCAGGCACGACGGGGCATAAGCTCCGAACACTCCGCAGCTCTACGGGGGCGACAGCGCGCGTCCGGCTGCGCGTCCAATGACTCGAAACCCGCCGCACTGTTTACGTATTACGAGCTAGCGGAGGGACTTGAACCCACAACCTGCTGATTACAAATCAGCTGCTCTGCCAGTTGAGCTACGCTAGCGAACGCCGGTGGCAAACTCGTGCGAATCAGTTAATATAACGGTCCTGGCCGCTGCTGCAAGGGCGGCTTGGCGCCATTATTTACGACAATCTCCCGCCCTCGCTGGTTCCACGATTCTCCTCTCTCTGCGCACCCTCATAACTCGCGCGACACCTGGACCTACGTCAAGCCGAAGACGACAGTCGCATAGCCGAGTGGGGGCGCAAGAAAAATTCACGCTTTGTACAAAAATATTCGTCGCATGGCTCTCCCTAGCGCCATGCGACGAATTAAACCAAGTGGCGATCCAGGCACCCGCTGCGACGTTAACTGCCAAGCTTACTCGAGCGTGTCCAGCAGGATCTTCTCTTCCTGCGCCGCTTGCCGCAGCTTCGACAGCGCCCGGGCCTCGATCTGGCGAATTCGCTCTTTGGTCACGCCCAGAGAAGCGCCGACTTCCTTGAGCGTCTGTGGCTCCTGGCTGTGATCCAAGCCGAAGCGCCCGATGATGATCTTCTGCTCGCGGTCGTCGAGCCGCCGCAGAATTCGCTCGATCTGCGCTTCGCGCGTGTGCTGCGCGCCTTCTTCCACGAGCGGGTTGCCGCGATGCTCCTGTGTTGCGGCAAATAGCTCTTCCTGACTCGTGCGGAAGCGGTCGCGATGCTTGAACTCGCCCGGAATCGTGCGTGCGAAATTCTTCATGATCGCCCAGCTAGCGTACGTGCTGAACTTGTTGCCGCGCGCGAAATCGAACTTTTCGATGGCCCGCAACAGCGACATATTTCCATCGCTCACGAGCTCGAAGAAGTTCTGATCCGGCGTCACGTGCCGCTTGGCGATCGAGACCACGAGGCGCAGGTTGGCCCGGGCGATCTCATTCTTCGTTGCGACGGCTTGCTGATGCAAGTCTTCAATCTCATCCATCAGGGTCGACTTTGGCTGAGCCGGGTCAAGCTGTTCGCGCAGCTTCGACGCCCTGTACTTCACGTAGTTGTACTTGCGGAACAGGTGCGCCTCTTGCTCGCGCGTCAAGAGCGGCATCTCGTACAGGCTGGCCAGGTAAGGCGGCAAACCCGACGGCCGCCGCGCCTTCTTCGCCGGCGAGTCGCTTTGGGGCATCGGCGTCAAAATCGCCTTGTCAGCGCCCTTGCGCCCAAAGCGCGGATTCGGGATGAAGTCTAGCGGCAGCTCCATGATCCGATTGGCGCGGACCTCGTTGATCACGCGGTAAATCGTGGTCTTGGTGCGTCCGAACTGCTTCATCAGCTTGTCGACCGGCATGCCGCGCTTGAACGCCTGGTAAATGCGCGTCTTTTGCGCTCCGGTCAGCGGGCCGTCCACGTCCGGAAAGATGGCCATTTCCGGGTGCTGCTTATCAAACTGCCGGATTGTGGACCGGATCGTCTCCACGCTGCGGCCGGCGCGCTTCGCCAGGCGGCGCGAAATCTCCGATTGGCATCCGCCGGCGATGGCCAGCCGACGGGCACGGTCGATAATGTCCTGACGCTGCTCCTCGGTGAGCTGGCTGAAGCGGGCGCCGCGGGCCACGCGATCGTGATTGTTCTTCACGAAACGGTCGACGCTCGATCGCAGAAAGCCCACCCGCTTGCGTCCGTCGAACACCAGGCGACGGCTCACGAGGCCCAGCTCTCGCCAACGCGAAATCGTCTTGGTCGACACGTTGAATTGCTTGGCCAATTCCTCGACGGTGAGAACCTGCTCTCCGATGTTTTCCGCGGCCATGTCGGCCGAATCCGAAAGGTCCTCGACCAGGAGCCGCAAGTCGTGCAGCAAATCGGCGCCTTGGATCTTCACCTGGGCGGCGCCTTCCGGCCGATACCCAGTGATGCGGAAGCAGACGTATTCGTACGGGTAGATCTTCTCCGGGTCGATCTCGGCGATGAGCCGCTCGGCCGCCTCCACTTGCTGGAGTTTCTTCGGGCGCGGCGCAAAGCGAATTTGCTGGTCGCGCAAGTCGCGAATCACGGTGCTGTTATAGTCTCGCTGCATGGTCCACCTCGTTCTCTGCTACCCGCTCATCCTGCGCCTTTGCGTGGTGTTCCATGCGAATCCGTTTCGCCCACGGCCGAATAAACGGCAATTTTTCTGTAAGTAGCAAACCTTCTCTTTCCAAATGACCCGTTCAATGCTGCTGCGGCACTTTCAATGCGACTGGCAGCTAAACCACCACCCTTGTATGGGAGCAATTCCGGTGCCGCACCCGTCCACCGCGACGCAATAACGCGTGCGCTTAAGCGGCCGGCCGCGACAAGTCAAGGGTCTCAAGCCAGCACGGAGCCATCTTGTTGTACGCAAGTAAGTCGAATCGGATCGCAAGAAAGTTCGCGCTTTTGCGGGAATATTGTCTCTTTTCGTCGCCGGGACCATGTGATCCGACGTGCCGTAACGGTCTACAAAATAACAATTTAGGCTCTGGCCGACGAATAATGGCAGGCCCATAGGACGGCAACTCCCCGAGGCAAGGAACGGTCTTCTCCAGCTTTCGCATTTTTACAATCCGGCCGCATTGTGAAGCGGCCAACATTTTGTCGTGGACAGCCGGTCGCTCGCTGGACGATTTAGCCGACATTGAACCATTTCGCTGCAATTTACAGCGGCATCCCCCTCTCCAGAGGTATCCGATAATGTGCCTGCCGATTCGTGTGGCCTGGCTGACCGTTCATGCCTATTTGGCGGTCAGTGTCGGGCTCGTCGCCGCCGAACAAATTGACATCTCTCCACAATATGAACCCGACAGACTCACACAAGTTTCCGTCGAATTGGAAGCCGCCGGCAGCACGGTCGTCCGCACCGACGCCAAGGACAGTGCACAAAAGGCGTCCGATCGCAGGTTGCCGATGAACGCGACCGCACGATTGCGCTATGCTGAGCGCAGCCTGCCCAATGGCACTCGAGGCGCGTCCGGCGGCAAGATGCTTTCAGCGCGCTACTACGAACTCGCCGAGGCGACCATCAAAGTCGACGAAACCACAATTGCACCGCGGCTGGCCGACGACCGTCGGTTCGTGATCGTCGAAAGCGCCTCGCCTCGGCCGACGCTTTATTGTCCAAACGGGCCGCTGAAGCGTGAGCAGCTCGACCTGCTCGACGTGGTCGGCAGCTCTGCGGTACTCGATCAACTGCTTCCGACAAAACCGGTCGCCGACGGAGAATCGTGGGCGGCGGACCAACCCGCGATGGCTGCGATGTTGACGCTCGATTCCGTGGCCGTTTGCGAAGTTCAAAGCGTCTTGGAAGAATTCAATGCGAGCTTCGCCAAGGTGCGCGTGGCCGGCGTGGTCCATGGCTCGGCCGACGGCGCAGCCACCGAGCAGGAGATTCGAGGCGTATACCTGTTCGATCGACGTTTTCGCCGAATTACGCGTTTCAACCTGGCGGTGCAAGAAAAACGCGCGATCGGCGGCGCGACGCCCGGGCTGGATGCGGTCGCCAAGCTGCAAATCACGGTCGAGCCGCTCGAGCGCTGCCCGCAGCTGGAGGGCGCCAAGGTCACCGCGCTTCCTCGCTCGGGTCGCGGCGGCACTGCATTAGATTTGCTGTATGATGCGCCGACGTTGGGCTACCAAATCCCACACGACCGGCAGTGGTTTGTCACAAGCGAAGGGCGAGAGGAGGTGACGCTGAGGCGCGTCGACGGAACCGACGTCGTGGCTCACTGCACCGTGCTTGCCCTGCCGCCTAAATCAGCCGGTCGGCAAACGACGCTCGAACAGTTCCAAAAAGATGTGTTGTATTCGCTGGGCAAAAACGGCGCCGAGCTGGTGCGCACGCGCCAATGGCAGAATTCCCACGAGCACTATTGCTATGAAGTCGTGGTGCGCGGAAGCGTCGAAGACATGCCCGTGGAATGGCATTATTACCTCGTAGCCCGCGAGAGCGGTCACCGGGTTTCGCTCGCAGTCACGATCGAGCAGCCGATGGTGGATCGGGTGGGCGCGGCGGACCGCGCGCTGGTCGAGCGGCTGAAGCTCTACCCACCAATGCCGGCCGCCCAAACGGCACGATCGGAAGCCGATACGCGCCGTTGAAGTATCGTGGCCCACCAGGTACTCGGGAGTTATACTAAAAGGGGAGGGGACTACCGTTGGTAATAACGTGGCGAGAAGACCGCAATGACAAGAATCACGGTGCCAAGTGAAATCAGCCGTCAGCTTGCTGGAGCGCAGAACTGCGTTCGCGTGTGCGATGAGGCTGGACATACAATTGGACTGTTCACACCGGCCGCAAATCTAATTCTCGAGCCGACAATCAGTCAAGAAGAGCTCGACCGGCGAGAAAAAGAACCTAGCTACACGACCGAGCAGGTCCTTGCGCACCTTCGCAAGCTCTGATGCACCACATCATCTGGCGACAATCGGCGCTCAATGAATTGGCCGAATTGTGGGTGGACGCCGACGCCGTATTGCGTGAGACTATCACGATGGCCGTTGCAGAAATTGATTCCTCTTTGGCAAGATCACCAAATGACATCGGTGAATCGCGCCCGGACGACAGACGCATCGCGTTCGAGCCACCACTTGGCTACATCTTTGAGGTCCGCTCATTGGATCAGCAGGTCGTCATCAGTCACGTATGGTTAACTCGCAATTGATGACCTGTCAGCGGCGCTATGGCGGGCAATTGGGCCGGCGCGAATGTAATCTTTCACACGATGACAATTCGAACAAATAGCGATCCACGGTACTATCGGCGATTCCTGATCATTGGCATCGCCGCTTTCGCTTATTCGCTATTCTTCTATTATGACGGCGCCATCAAATGGCCGCGGCAACGTGAACGAATTTTGGCCCATGAGAAACTGGCCGAGGAGCTTAAGGACGAAGATCCGTTGATCTTCCAAGAGCGGTGGCATGCCATCACCGAGAAAAAAGGCTGGCCCACTTCAGTCCCACCTGGCGAGGCGAAAACCGACGCGGAAATCAAAACTCAATTTGTCTTTGGTGCGGGACTCAGTCTAATCGGCCTATGGCTGTTGTGGGGCGTCTGGCGGGCCCGCGGGCAGTGGATCGAGCAGACTGAAAATGGGCTGACAACAAGCTGGGGCCAAAAGTTCGATTACGACCAGGTGCTCGAAATCGACAAGCGAAAGTGGCGCAACAAGGGCATCGCCAAGGTCCGCTACCAGGATGGCGGGCGCAGACGGCGCTTCGTACTCGACGACTTCAAATTCGATCGCGACACGACCGATCGCATTCTCTACGAGCTGGAATCGCGTGTCGGCCACGACAAAATCACCGGAGGCCCACCGGAACCGCAGTATGAAGAGCCGCTTGCAGATGAGTCGGCCGCCGGGGTCGGGGACGACCCGGCCCGCCGGACAATTGACGCATAAACCGCTACGCTGCGAGTGAACCGCGGGCGCCCAACGGAAGCCCGACTATCGCGACAGGGTTCACACCTGGTTAACTCGCCGCGTCGACATCAAATGCTCTCGGCCATGACCGGCTCGATGCTTTCGGCCTTGGCAATGACTACGACGCCGCCGTCGGAAACAGTGAAGCCGCGAGCCAGGTCTTCCTCTTCGTCGTAGCCGACGCGAAAGCCCTCGGGGATGTGTACGCCCTTGTCGATGAT
Source organism: Lacipirellulaceae bacterium (assembly GCA_036503915.1). GTDB lineage: Bacteria > Planctomycetota > Planctomycetia > Pirellulales > Lacipirellulaceae > JABDGM01. Next base: position 9,457 of record DASXWB010000918.1, read on the forward strand.
GGCGCGGCGGATCTTCGCCCGCCGGCCAATGTTCACGCGCGAGAAGAGGATCGAGTCTTCCACTTCGGCGTAGCTATTGACGCGGGCCTGCGGGCCGACGATGCAGCGCGTCACTTCGCCACCGGAAATAATCGCACCCGCACACACCAGGCTGTCGTACGCCGCCCCGCACCGATCGTGCGACTTGAACACGTATTTTGACGGTGGCAGATTCGGCTGATAGGTTCGCACCGGCCAGTGGTCATCATAAAGATTGAGCTGCGGCTCAACTTCGGTGAGTTCAAGGTTCGCCTGGTAATAGCTGTCGATGGTCCCCACATCGCGCCAATACGCGTCCCGCTTGCGGTTCTCGTCGAGGAACGGAAACGCGTATACGCGGCGGCTGCGGATTATCGCCGGAATGAGATTGCGTCCAAAGTCGTGCGAGCTATCGGGCAACGTCGCATCGCGGCACAGTTGCTCGAACAGGAACGCGGCGTTGAACATGTAGATGCCCATCGAGGCCAGGCAGTAATCGCCGTCGCCCGGAATCGTCTTTGGTTCGGCGGGCTTTTCTTCGAAACCGACGACGCGGCCTTCTTCGTCGATCTCCATGATGCCAAATTGGCGCGCTGCCTCGTGGGCTCGCACTCGCAGCGCGGAAATCGTCACCTCGGCACGTTGCTCCTGGTGGAAGTCCACGAGCTTGCCATAGTCCATCTTGTAGATGTGGTCGCCGGCGAGGATGACGACGTACTCCGGCCGCTCCTTCTCCAGCGTGTAGATATTCTGATAAACGGCGTCGGCCGTGCCCTGGTACCACTTTTCGTCGATCCGCTGCTGCGGCGGCACGACGTCGATGAACTCGCCCAGCTCGCGGCACAAATAATTCCGCCAGCCGAGCGTGATATGGCGATCCAGGCTCATCGCCTTGTACTGCGTGAGCACCAGAATCCGCCGCAGGCCGCTGTTGAGGCAATTCGAGAGCGTGAAGTCGATGATGCGATAGACGCCGCCGAAGGGCACGGCGGGCTTGGCCCGATCGCGCGTAAGAGGCCCCAGCCGCGATCCTTTCCCGCCGGCCAAGACTACCGCCAGAACTTCCTTCATGGCCCACGATCTCCCAGGTGCCGACCAATGCCGAACAAGCCATCTTAACGCAGCCCAAGGGCTACGGCCAAGGGAGATGGGTTGGTGATAGCGGTCCAGTTCCGTCGCGTCCACGCCATTTTTGGCCTGGCACACGGCGATCGGTCGCAGTGCTGTAATACAGGCAGCCGAAATCTTACGCGTCCATCAAGATTTGACAGTTGCAAAACGAAATGGGATAAGAGCATCTAACAGAATGAATAAAACTGCCAAGAACACGAAGGACGCCAAGGAATTCACTGCTGATTTCCGTCTTCCTTGACGTACTTGGCGACTTGGCGGTTCAATTTGTTAGGAGCTTTAAGTAACCTGAACCGGTTCTCCCGATTGAGAGGCCTCTTCCTCGCTTGGGAGGAACTTCCATGGTGAAGTCCCTTTGCTATGCAGGCCTGTTCTGCCTCGTCAATTGTCCGATTGCGTTGGCACAGCGTGTCGATCTCGATGACCCGCGTGTCGAAGCGGAATACTTGTCGCTGGAGATTAGCGGTGAGCTCCGGCCGCCGGTCGCTTTGGCTGACCAAATCGAGGCGGATCTCGCGGCCATTCGACGCCAGCACCCGGATTTAAGCGATATTCGTGCACTGCCATTCTGGATGCCGGGCGAGTTGCTCGTCGGATTAACGCCGCCCGCCTATTCCGAATTCAAAGAAGGCACGTTCCACGGCTTCGATCCGTTGTACGCCGAGTTGGGAACCCCTGAATCTCGGACGCACGACACCGGCCAGTGGGTGCATCTGCAATTCGGCCAGGTATACCACGGCCTGCGACTCGCCGAACTGTTCCGTCCGGTCGAAGGCGTACGCCATGCGGAGCCGAACGGCATCGTGGGCGACGGCAACGACATCGTCGCGCGGGCGAACCGGACTTACACGCTCTCACGCGGCTTCGGCGACTGCCCGGCGGGCTGCATTTACCGCGAGAGCTGGGACTTTACCGTCACCGACGACGGTGTTTTTTCGGGGACCATCGTCCCGCAGCAATCGAGTGATTTCAACAATGACGGAGTCGTCGACGCCGCCGATTACGTCGTCTGGCGCAAGGGGGCCGGTTCGCAATTCAATGCCACGCACCACAGCGAGTGGAGAAGCCACTTCGGCGCAACAAACGGAGCCGGCAGCGCGGCGCTTGGCGCCGCGACCGTGCCCGAGCCGACGGGCTGCCTATTGATGACGCTTGGCCTGATGCAAGTATTGCTGCTTCGCAATTGGCCCCGTGCGCGACAAGCAAGCGAACTACCGGTCTGAACTCTTTGACCAGGTGCTGAGACCTGCACGACACTCTCCTCAAGTAACTGGGCGGCCAATTGCATTGGCCCCAAATAAGGCAACGCCTCGTAGTCGCCATCCTCCTTGAAGATGGATCCGGGCGTTGGCCCGGTTAAGCACGTGGTAAACGTAACCTCCTCCAGTTGCCTAACGGTGGGCCACCCTTCTTCGCTTCTGTTTCCCTTTTTGGCAACTGACACCGCCGCACAATTCCGGATGCCCTTGGCAGCAGTCGTGCGTCAGGAATGTAAGCAAGTCGCGCATAGCGCCAATACATAGTGAATATGAGATAGAGCGACCCTGACGGCGTGATTCGATCAATCCGGCGTGAGCCAGTTCCTTGAGATGGAACGTGAGTGTGGCGGGTGGAATGTCCAGCCGCTGGGCAATCTCGCCTGCTGGAACACCTTCGCCTCCTGCCGGCACAAGAAGCCTGAATACGCGAAGGCGAGATTCTTGAGCCAAGGCGGCCAGAGAAACAACAGCTTGTTTAGTTTTCATATTTTTATACTATTAGAATTATCTAAATGGTCAAGGTTGACACACACTATGTGCTCGACAGCGCGCGTGATTGGCGTCCGCTCCACGTGGCGGCCCAGGCAACTGACGGCTCAAGCGTCGGCGAAACGCTCGGACGTCAAAGTGGGAGCAGTGAACTCAACAGTCGCGCTGGTGCAGAATCAATAATCCAAGGAGCAAGGAGAGTCATCATGGCCGACGTGGAAGGAACTCGACGCCTTAACGTCTTTGAGCGCTACCTAACCCTCTGGGTCGCCGCTTGCATGGCGATCGGCATTGTCATAGGCAAATTGTTGCCAGGATTGATCGACGCCCTTCGCAGCATGGAATTTGGAGGCGGTAGCCAGATTAATGCACCAATCGCAATTCTAATTTGGCTCATGATCTATCCCATGATGCTCAAAGTTGATTTTGCGTCGGTGCTTAGTGTGGGAAAACGACCGAAGGGCCTTATTATCACGAGCCTAGTGAATTGGCTAGTTAAGCCGTTCAGCATGGCGCTTATTAGTTGGATTTTCTTTAAGCACCTATTTCTACCTTGGATCGGCAGCGACCTGGCTGACCAGTACATTGCAGGGACCATCATTTTGGCGGCAGCTCCCTGCACGGCAATGGTGTTTGTATGGAGCTATCTGACGCGTGGCGACGCCGCATACACGCTGGTCCAGGTGTCAGTCAACGATCTGCTGATGCTGATACTTTTTGCACCCATCGTGCAGTTCCTGGTCACCGGCGCATCGGCGCTCACTGTGCCCTTCATGGTGTTGGTGTACGCGGTAATCTGCTTCATCGTGATTCCACTCGCGGCGGGCGTCGTGACTCGGGTCTGGCTCATTCGCTCCCGAGGGGCTGCCTGGTTTGAAGAATCGTTTCTTCCCCGCTTTCATCCCGTCGCCGTGATAGCGCTGTTGGCCACTCTAGTGTTGATTTTCGCCTTCCAGGCCGACAACATCACGAATCGATACTTCCACGTGATTCTCATTGCGATACCCATCTTAATCCAAGTCTATTTCAATTCATCACTCGTGTATGGCTTGATGAAGCTCTTCCGGGTGCCACACAACATTGCGGCACCTGGCGCGCTGATCGGTGCGAGCAACTTTTTTGAATTAGCAGTGGCGACTGCGATTGCGTTGTACGGTCCCGAGTCAGGGGCGGCCTTAGCAACCGTCGTTGGTGTGCTGGTTGAGGTACCGGTGATGCTCACTGTGTGTTCGTTCTGTAATCGAACGCGCGGCTGGTTCGATGCGGCTACAAGCGAAGAATGCCCCGCGCCCGCACCAGGCTGCTGTACGAATTGGCAGCAATTTTCCCAAGCGGCCGAAGCGGGAAACGGACAGCCAGTTGAATTGGGTGCAGGTGTATTGAAGTAAGCTGTTGTTTGTATTTTCTACGAAGGAGACAGAGCCATGATTCACAGTGAATGCTATGGAAAGATATTTCCATCGGTAAATTCGCCGCGGACGGACGTGCCTTTGCGAGCCAAAGTCTTTACCGCCAAACTAGAGCGCGCCGGTGGTATGGCCATCGCAACCCGGACGACGGGAGTCGATCTCGACGCATGGAATGAGTGTGTGAAATGCGCCGATTTTGAACACTGCTACAAGCTCTCGATGGCCAAGCTGGCCCTGGAAACGGGCGTCATGCAGAACTGATCCCGGAAAATCGCGGATACATGGAGTTTCTTCGATGGAAGATCGAAAGAACGTTCTCATTCTCTGTACGCGAAACACCGCACGCAGTCAGATAGCGGAAGCATTGCTCAAGAAGCACGCGGCGGACCGGTTCAACGTGTATAGTGCTGGCCTTCGGCCGGACACCGTCCATCCGTTCGTAGAACCGGTGATGAATGAGATCGGAGTTGCTGTCGGCGGACAGTACTCGAAGGATGTAGGCGAGTATCTTGGCAAGCTGACGGTTCATCATCTGATTATCGTTTGTAATCAAGTTGAGCAGCATTGTCCTTGGCTGTTCCCTGGCGCGCTGCATCGTCATTTCTGGCCATTCGACGATCCCGCTGCAGTTGAAGGAACGGAGGATAAACGGCGGGATGCATTTCGCCGGATTCGCGATCAAATCGACCAACGACTGCAAGCATGGCTGAGTGGAGGGGGGTGAAGCGCAGCACAGCGCATTCTCGCGCGGCGCGCTCCCTATTGGCACACCAGTGGTGTGCTTTGACCCACCTCGTATACGTGGCTGCGCAGATTGCGCGGTACGGATCTTTTGCGATGCGCTAAATCTCTCGCTTCAGCGGGCGAAATCGGCACTTACCGATCCATTCCGCATGCTAAGTTAATATTGCCACGGATTGGCTCACGCTGCTATATGCGTCTGGACGAATAGCTTCTATATAAGCCCCCGCGAATGTAGAGCAGCATGCGGACGACTAGCACAGGATTTACCCGTGCCGCCCGGCGATGCTGCTATCAACGAATCAGGCCAGTTGGGTATTCGCGCGGGTCGAGAAAGGATGACGTGCCATGAATCGACGGAAACTTCTACATGCCACCGCGCTACTGTTCGGCGCCACTCTATTGTTCTCAGCTGGTAGCACATCGGCTGCCGGAACTGCAAATCCCTGGCCGAAGGATCGCAGTCCAGGCCTGTCCGCACTGTCCACCTCCGCGGATCAGGGGCGTTACGCATTTGTTTTCTTCTGGAAGGAGAACAACGACGCCACACAGCGGATGCAGGGCGTTTTGCAATCGGCTCTGGCGAAGACGAAGAATCGGGCCGACGTAGTGACCGTCAGCGTTGTTGATCCCACCGAACAGGCAACAGTCAAGGCATTTGGCGTTGAACGCGCGCCGTTTCCGCTCGTGGTGGCCGTCGCACCGAATGGAGCCATTACGAAAGCTTGGCCGCTCCAGCTTCGTCCGGAGCAGTTGTCGGAGGGGTTCGTCAGTCAAGGAACTGCAAAGTGCATCAAAGGACTGCAGGACCGCAAGCTCGTCTTGCTGTGCGTGCAGAATGACTCGACCGGCCATAATCTCACGTCCACGCAGGCGGCGGAGGGTTTCCGAACGGACGCGCGATTTGCGGCCGCCACTGAAGTTATCACGCTCGACCCGGCCGATCCCAGCGAGTCGATCTTCATGCGCGACTTGGCCGTGAACCCAAAAACGGCCGACGCTGTGACCATCCTGCTCGCTCCGCCGGGCCGCCCCGTCGCCCGCTTTGTCGGCGCGGTTTCCACGGATGAAATCGTCACTAAGGTGACGGCGGCCCAATCGGGATGCTGCCCAGGTGGGCAATGTGGCCCG
>DASXWB010000919.1:0-2895 GCA_036503915.1 Lacipirellulaceae bacterium
CGCGCGATCGCGGCCAGCGGAATTGATCCGCATCAATTCGGCGCGTTGGTGCACGGCTCGGTGTGCCGCGATTTTCTGGAGCCGGCCACGGCATGCCGCGTTCACCACGGCGCCGGCCTGCCGCCGGATGCGATTATTTACGATGTGTCCAACGCGTGCCTCGGTATTCTCAACGGCATCGTTCAAGTGGCCAACATGATCGAACTGGGGCAAATTCGCGCGGGAGTCGTCGTCGGCACCGAATGCGGGCGCGCTCTCGTGGAGAACACGATCGCCCATTTGAACAGCGATCATTCGCTGACGCGCGAGTCGGTGAAAGATTCCATCGCATCGCTCACTATCGGTTCGGCCAGCGCGGCAATCGTTTTGTGTGACGAGGAATTGAGCCAGACCGGCAATCGACTCACCGCGGCCACCGTTTATTGCGACACGCATCATCACGAACTTTGCCAGAGCCGCGGCCTGGAAACTTTCATGGATACCGATAGCGAAGAGTTGATGCGGCGTGGTGTGGCGGCCGGAGCCGAAACCTTCAAACGCTTCCTGGGCGCCGCGGGGTGGCGGCCGCAGCAGATCGACCGCACCTTTTGTCATCAGGTCGGCGTGGCGCACCGCAAGCTCATGTTCGAATCGCTGGGACTCGATCCCGCCATTGACTTCGCCACGGTAGAGACGCTGGGCAATACGGGGTCCGCGGCCCTGCCGGTTACGATGGCGACGGGCGTCGAGCAAGGCCGGTTGCGACCGAACGACCGCGTCGCCATGCTGGGCATCGGCTCGGGAATCAACTGCCTGATGCTGGCGGTGGAGTGGAAAAGCAACCCGGCGGGTAAAGGAATTGACGTGGCGAAGGCTTCGTCTTTTGCGGGCGCTTCGTAGCTGGGTGGCATGCTCTCGCGGCGAAGCCGCGTGAGCATGATCAGTCAAAAAAACATGCCTATGCCGCTGCGTGGCGAAGGCATGCCACGCGCCTTCTCATCGCTAGGGGGCCAGTAGCAGTACAAGGATCACGATGATTACCAGCGCTGCTGCGCCAAGGCCGAACCAGGCGGCGGTAGAAAGGCCGCGGCTTGGGGGCACGAAGCCGGGCGGCTGCAACGGATTGAACTGAGCGCGCTGGGCCACTTTTCGCTTGATTTGCTCCAGCTCCGCGTCGTGCAGCTCCTCTTCGATAAGCGACCGCTTGGACGAACCGGATCCGCCCTTCACTACGTCACTTGCTGCGGCCAGTTCCATGGCCGAAACCTTATCCGATTCGGTCGGTGACTTTTTCGCCGTTTTGCGTCGGGCCACGCCCAGCACATCTTCTTCGTCTAATGGCGCGAGCCCAATTTCCTCGTCCGTGCTCCCAGGGCCACTGCCTTTTTGGTCGAGCTTCTTGGTATCGCGATCGGACACCGACACGGTCCGGCTGCTGCCCGATGGCTTGCTTTTATCCGTGGGTGGCGGCGTAGGCATCCCGATGGCATAACGGCTGAAAACGGCGCTGCCGACGCCGCTATCGTGATCGCGATCATCGAGCCGAACGCCGCCAATCGCGCGTCCGCGGTCGGCCAGCCATTCTTTGAGACGTGCGGCCACGTCGCCCGCCGATTGAAATCGCTCGTCCGGTTTCTTCGACATCATCGTTTCGCAGATGTCGACCAACGAGGGCGGCGCATCGGGCCGGGCCTTGAAGATCGATTCCGGCTTAGCGGTTTGATGCTTCAAGAGGCGCTCGGAAATTGAGCCCTCTGGGAAAGGGGGCCCGCCCGTGAGCAGAAAATAGAGCGTGCAGCCAAGGCTATAGATGTCGGAGCGATTGTCCGCCTCATGGCTGTTGAGGGCTTGCTCGGGGGCCAAGTAGTCGGCCGTTCCCAGCACGTTTTCCTCATTGGCCATGGTGAGCGAAGTCTGGTCATCCTCGATGAGCTTCGCCAGGCCGAGGTCGAGCAGCTTTACTGTGTTGTGTCGATCGACCAGGCAGTTGGCCGGCTTGATGTCGCGATGCACCAGGCCCATCTCGTGGGCATGCTGCAGGCCGTTGGCGACCTGGGCGATGTAATCGGCCGCCGTGTCGTAATCGAGCGGCCCCTGGCCCGAGACCATCTGGTGCAGGTCCTGGCCATCGACATACTCCATGACGATGTAATGCACGTCGCCTTCGTTGTCGATGTCGTAGGCGCGAACGATGTTCGGGTCGTCGAGTTTGGCGACGGCCCGGGCTTCGAGACGGAAGCGCTCCAGATAGGAGGAGTCGTTAACGCGATTCTTCGGCAGCACTTTCACGGCAACGCGCCGCTTCATGAGCTCGTGCTCGGCAAGATAGACGCGGCTCATGCCGCCCTTGCCGATTTCGCCGAGCAGCTTGTACTTGCCCAGGCGAAAGCCCTTATGCTTGCCGGCCAGCAGCTTGTCGGCCTGCCAGCGCGTCACGAGGCCTTCTTCGACCATCAGGTCGGCCAGCCGGGGCTGATCGTCGAGGGCCGCTTCACCGTGTCGTATCGTGGTCCTTTCCAGAAACGAGGTGAGCTTCGCCTCGTCGACGAGGCCGCTTCGTCGTACCAAGTCCAACAGCTTGTTGGCGGTCACGTTTGCCATCGATTGGAGCTTGCGCTCGATACGCCTTGCCAAATGGCGCAAATGCCGACCGCAAAGCGGCCGGAATTGGGTTTACGCTATATTTCGCGAATGCGACAGATAAGGTGTCGCCTACAACTTCTGTTCCGCCCGGAATCCGTCCCAACCGACTCACCCACGAACGGGGCCCAACGAACAATTCTACCCTCCTGGAAATGCCTCGCTGGCGGCATGAGGTGGCGCGTTCGCCTGTATACGTCAAAATAGCATGGCCGGAGACAATCGGCTAGCAGTTTTTTCGCCACAAGGCTGCAATTTAGCGTCGCGTCGGCCGGT
>DASXWB010000920.1:0-2824 GCA_036503915.1 Lacipirellulaceae bacterium
GCGGTACGCGTAGATGCCAAGATGCTGGTAAAACAGCGGCGGCTCATTGAAGTTTTGCGTTGAATCTGGCTCGCGCACGAACGGGATCTGGCTGCGGCTGAAGTACATCGCGCGTCCGGCATTGTCGAACACGACTTTGACGCAAGCCGGATCGGCGAGCTGCTCCGGCGAGCGGATCGGCGTGGCAAGTGTCGCCATGCCTGCACTCGGGTTCTGTTCCAGCAGCTCAATAACGCGGTCGATGTTCCCGGACGACATTTCCGGCTCATCGCCCTGCATGTTGACCACGATCTCGGCTCGCGGCAGCTTGCGCGCCACTTCCGCAACGCGGTCGGTGCCGCTCGTGCAATCGGGGCTGGTCATGACGAAATCGCCGCGGAAGCGTTCCACCTCGGCGGCAATTTCAGCGTGATCGGTGGCCACCAGAACGCCGGTTGGCCGCTTCGCGGCGCAGGCCGCCTCATACGTGTGCTGTAGAAGTGTCTTTCCGGTCTCGCGCAGGAGCATCTTCCGCGGCAGCCGCGTGGAAGCGTAACGCGCGGGGATCACGACGTAGCTGCGCGGCGTCGCAGACGCCGAAAGTTGGCGGGCCATGGCCGAACGTGCCTCCATTCTTCGCCTCCAGAGGCGGCAATTCATAGCGAAATGTCACCAATCGCGGTAGGTGAAATTGGCGTTATTTCGAGTTGGAGCTTGCGCCCTGCCGACATAGAATTGCTCGCTGGCAGTGAATTCGCTCCACAGACTGGTCGATTTAGCGACCAGTTGTCGGGACGCTTGCTTTTGCTGGATCAGGAGGAACGCATGTGCGGCATTGTCGGCTACGTAGGCAAGCAGCAAGCACTCGATTTCTTGATTGAAGGCCTGCGGCGGTTGGAGTACCGCGGCTACGATAGCAGTGGCGTGGTGACGCTTGATGACGGCGAGTTTGCCATCACCAAAACGGCCGGTCGCATCGACGACCTGGCGGCAAAGCTAAAGAAATCGCCGGTTCACGGCGCCGTGGGCCTGGGACACACGCGCTGGGCGACGCACGGGCCGGCGACCGACGAGAACGCCCATCCACACGTCGGCGGTGATCACGTTGTGGCGCTTGTGCACAACGGCGTGATCGAAAACTTTCGCACGCTCAAAGAACATCTGGCGGAGCGCGGCTACTACTGCAAATCGTCGACCGACACCGAAGTCATCGCCCAGCTGGTGGCCAGCGAGCTCGACGCGCGGGCCGGCGCCAACGGCGAGACCGCTTCAGTGGCCGGGCAGGCCGACCGCTACGGTCCCCTCGTTGAGGCAGTGCAGGCGGCGCTCGCGCAGCTGCGCGGCACCTACGGCCTGGCGATGGTCTTCCGCGACTGGCCCGACGTGATCGTGGCTGCCCGCTTGGGCAGTCCTCTGGTGATCGGCATCGGCGACGGCGAGCACTTCATTGCCAGCGACGGCTCGCCGCTGGCTGGACACACCAACCGCATTGTCTACCTGGCCGATCACGAGCTGGCCGTCGTCACCCGAAACACCATACGAGTCATTCACCGCGACGAAGGGCACGTGAGCCATGACGTGAGGCCGCTCGACATCGACACGACACAAGTCGAGCTGGGCGACTTCCCGCACTACATGCTCAAGGAAATCTTCGAGCAGCCGGAAACGATCGTGGCGGCGATGCGCGGCCGGCTCAATCGGGACGAGGCCACCGCCGTGTTCGGCGGCCTCAATCTCACGCCGCAGCAGCTGCGTGCGGTCGACCGCATCGTGCTGACGGCCTGCGGCACGAGCTGGCATGCGGCCATGGTCGGCGAGTACATGATCGAGGCGTTCGCGCGGATCCCGGTCGAAGTCGAATACGCCAGCGAGCTGCGCTATCGCAATCCGCCGATGCCGAGCGGCACGCTGCTGTTCGCAATTACGCAAAGCGGCGAGACGATCGATACACTGGCGGCGCTTCGCGAAATGAAGCGCAAGGGCCATCCGACGCTGGCCATCTGCAACGTGGTGGGCAGCACGATCGCTCGCGAGGCCGATGGCGGCGTGTATTTGCACGCGGGGCCGGAAATCGGCGTCGCGTCGACCAAGGCCTTCACGTCGCAATGCGTGGTGATGGCGCTGCTGGCGCTGTATTTCGGGCGGCTGCGGCACCTCAGTTATGAGGCCGGGCTGCGGATCATTGAAGAGCTGTCCGCGTTGCCGGGGCATGTCGAGGAAGCACTCGACACCAATGATGACGCCCGCCGCATCGCGGCCAAGTACGTGTCCTGCGACAACTTCCTGTATCTTGGCCGGCAGTACAATTTTCCCACCGCGCTGGAAGGCGCGCTAAAGCTTAAAGAAATCAGCTACATCCATGCCGAAGGCTACCCGGCCGCCGAGATGAAACACGGGCCGATCGCGCTGGTGGATGAACACACGCCGAGCGTTTTCATCGTGCCGCAGGGCGGCGTGTACCACAAAGTGATCTCCAACATGGAAGAGATCAAGGCGCGTGGCGGGCCGGTGATTGCGGTCGTCGACAAGACCGATTCGCACGCGGTTGAGCTGGCCGACGATGTGATCCGCGTTCCGGCCGTGCCGGAGTTTTTGCAACCGATCGTCACAGTCATCCCGCTGCAGCTACTGGCGTATCACACCGCCATCCTTCGCGGCTGTGATGTCGACAAGCCGCGGAATCTCGCCAAGAGCGTCACCGTGGAATAAACTGCAATCCAAGGACGCAACAGCGGAAGTCGAGGGCCAAGCGCTGAAGTTCTAAAAGGCGCCCACATGGCGACGGTTGATTACCATCAACCACGCGTTCAAAACCGCTTGCATCGCTCGACGTGGGCCATGCTGC
>DASXWB010000921.1:0-2736 GCA_036503915.1 Lacipirellulaceae bacterium
GCCATTTCGGCACTAGGGCTTCACAAGCGGCAGACCCGGCACAAACGCACCAGTCGTTAGCGCTGGCTCACTTGTACGCCTTCGTCGACCTGGTCACTGGGATGGAGCACCACCAGATCGCCTTCGTTGAGGCCGTCGAGGATTTCCGCCTCGAGGCCGTTCTGCCGGCCGGTTTTCACGATCTTCTGATGGACGACTCCCTCGACGACCTGAAACACGGCCGGCCCTTCCTCCACGCGAAATAGCGCGCTCGTGGGCACCTTGAGCGCATTGCGGACCTCATCGATGACCACGCGGGCTTCGACTCGAAACCCATCACCCAAGGTTTTTCGCTCCTCCGGCGGAGCTACCAGATCCACAATCACATTTACGCGCTGCTCCTCGACGCCGAGGGTCGAAATCTTAGTGAATCCGGACGGCTCGACCGTCCGGACTCGGCCCTCGAGCGGCCGCTCGCCGCCCCAATGCTCCAGATACACGAGGTCGTTCGGATGAATCTTTACGGCGTCGCGCGAGAGCACATCGATTTCCACTTCCAGATCGTCCGGGTCGCCAAGTTCCACCAGCGGCGTGCCGGGCGTGACCACTGCCGCGCTCTCCTGAAGGACGCGAAGCACTCGGCCGCTGATCGGCGAGTAAATCGGGAAGTTCCAGCCGCCGTTGCCATTTGACGTCTTGTGGGCGTCTTGAGAATCGGACGCAGAATCCCCGTCAGCCGAATTGCCATTGCTACTCGTGGTGACGACTTGCTGCGCGGCAATTCCATTGGCTTCGTCACGCGGGCGCGAGCGGATGAGGGCCGCTTTGGCTTGTTGGAGCTCGAAACGTGCGATCTCCTCGGCGATTTTCGAGGCGCGCAGCTCCTCGCTGCGTTGGCGGTAGACGAATTCCTTCTCGTCCAGCTCGGCTGGAGTAATCGCTCTGCTCTGCGCCGCCTGACGAGCCCGCGTGAGCTCGACCTCGGCTAGGGCCTGGGCGTCGCGGGCTGTTTGAAGATTCGGCTCGACTTGCCGCAGTGCCGCTTCCGCGGCTTGCACGCGCGCTTCGGCTTGCGCGACCGAGCGTGCATCGAGCAATTCCGGGTCTCGGGGCTCGATCATCGTGAGCAGGGTTTTGCCGGCGGCGACGCTGTCGCCGGGATCGAGGCTGATTCGCAAGATACGACCGTTGAGCGGAGCCGAGACAACATACTTCTCGCGAATGCGGGTCTTGCCATCCTCGTCGACCGTCACTTGAAGGTCGCCTCGCTGGACTTTTACGAGGTCGACTTCCACGGGCTGCGGCATGAAGGCATAACCGAGCCCGGCGGCGATGGCCGCCAGGACCAGCAGAACGAACAACTTGCTGCCGATGTTACGCATGTGGAAGCTATTAGCTGTTAGCTGTTAGCTTGAGTCCCTGCAATGGCTGGCTAATAGCTAATAGCTAACAACTATTCGCGCGACTTGAGTACGGCGATCAGGTCCAAGTCGTCCAACTTTCGGCGCACCAGCAATGCGGACGCGATGGACGCCGCCAGCACAATTGCGGCCGCCAGGCCGTACGTCGAGTTGGCGATCACGAACGGAAAACGAAACACCTCTTGATCGAAAAACCAGGTCAAAATCCGAGCGAACCAATTGCCCAAAACCAGTCCAAACGGGATGCCCAGCAGCGTGATCGTGCCAATCTCGCCCAGGAGGATGGTCGAGATTTCCCGCCGCGTAAAGCCGATCACGCGCAGCGTAGCCAACTCACGGCTGCGCTCGGAGAGCGAAATCCTGGCTCCATTGTAAACCACACCGAGCGCGATGATGATGGCAAAACTCAGGTTAATCACCCGCATGTGGTTCATGTTTTTGGCGACCGTGTTTTTAAAGCTATCGATGGAAGTCTGCCGGATCGTGACATTGGCCACCTGCGGCGTTTCCTTGAGTTCGCGGTAAATGTTTGACAATTGCCGCGCATCGACAGTCAACATCGCGCCGCTCATGCGCGGCCCATCGCGCATCAGGCGGTTGAGCGCGTCGATGTCCATGTAGGCGTTCAAACCCGATATGTCGTCGAGCAACGCGACAATCGGTATGTCGACTACGGGCCGCTTGTCGACCAGAACCTCGACACGTATATTCTCGCCGGCCCGCACGTCGAGCACTTCGCCCAGCTTCTTCGAGATAATGAGTCCCTCCGGCGGCAATGGCACAATCTCGCCGGTGCGGGATTTCAGCTTCATCAGCGTTGCGTCGCGCGGCAGGCCCAGGATACCGATATGGCGGGTTCGATGCCTGGCTCGCAACCGGGCAGAAACCCCCCGTCGCGGCTCGCATTGAAGTACGCCGGGCAAGCTGGCCAGCTCGTACACCGCGTCAATAGAAACCGGCTCGACCGTCGACACCGACAGATCAAAGCGATTGACATCAAAGAATTGTGTTTCGATCACCTTGTCGATTGAATTTCGCATGAAGTTGCCCACGACGACGATCGCCACGGACATGGAAATCGCCAATAGCGAGAATGTCGTTTTTATCGGGTGGCGTTCGAGCTGGCGCAGGACCATGCGGGCAACATTTGGCACCAGCGCGCCGAGGCCAATGCGCTCCAGCAGCGTGGGACGGTAGCGCGCCGGCGGCTCGGGGCGCATGGCTTCGGCCGGAGGCAGGCGGACCGCCAGTGCGATGGCACCGAAGGCGCCGGCCATCGCCGCACCGCCGGCAACAAACACGGCATTGGCCACGACATTGGGTTGCACTTGAAAAA
>DASXWB010000922.1:0-5946 GCA_036503915.1 Lacipirellulaceae bacterium
GGTCGGTCGTGTAAAGGCTGAAAATAACTCGGCGGCATTCGCGGAGAGGGTTATCGGACCACTTCGCCCCTTGAACCAGCAACGGGGCCGCTTTTTCACGAGTTCGGTTGTAAACTCGCAGGGGAACGCCCTCGACCAATAGCCGTTCGGCCAAAGCGGTGCCGAACAAGCCGGTGCCTATAAGACCGATCGGCTGTCGAGCCAGTACATTTCTCGAAGCCATACTGCCAGCCATGTACGTAAATCGGCTCGCTTTACGAAGTTTCGTGCTACTCAATGCACGATGAATACCGGCATTGTAACCTAAGTGTCGCGTTTGTTGAGTGGCCTAGGCACTTGGATTGACGAGCATCGCATCGATGGTGGCGTACTTCTCTCCGCGGATCGCCATCGGAGCGAAGCTTGGAAAATCGAAAGGCCTAACAGGTATCCGCTCTACGACCGATTGATTGCGCGTTTGACGGACGTTCACACCCACGAGCTCGTCGAGGGACCGCTGTTTGGATATAACGAGAAGTGCTCGTTCGGGCTGTTGATGTTCGATGCCACTAGCGACGATCCGTACATGAAATATCAGATCATTAACATCGATGGCGAAACCGTCCACGAGCTCACAATCAAGCGCAGTGCGCTGAGATCGCCCACGAGCCGGATCCAACGCTAGACGCCCGCAGGTATGCCCCAGTGGCCGCCGTCGCGGTATTGGCGCGACAGCAGGGTGTTCGCCTCATCGTCGCGAATAATGCGCTCCGCGTCTGGATCAAACTGAATCGAACGTCCCAAGCGGGTGGCGATATTCCCCAGATGCGCCGCTGTCGCCGTGCGATGAGCGATTTCGACATTCGCATTCGGCACACCGCCCGACTTGATGCAATCGAGCCAGTTTTGCAGATTTTGCGGCACCTCTGATTTCGGCACGCCATCGAGGGCCAATTCAAGCGGCCGGTTGCGTTCGCCCCGAATTTCGAACTTGCCGCGCTTGCTGATAAACATCTTGCCCTTCGTGCCAATGTATTCAGCGCCGCTATCGACATTGTACGGATACGTCGTCGACCATAGCCGCTGCTCGTAAATCAACATTCGTCGGCTGCCGACTTGTTCTTTGCCCGAGTACTCGAACGTCACCTGCATTGTGTCAGGAAACTGCTGGTCATCGTCGAAGAAATACTTCCCGCCGACGGCCGACACGAGCGAGGGATGAGATTCCACGCCCAAGCCCCACAAAGCATAGTCGAACTCATGGATCCCATCGTTGCCCAAATCGCCGCAGCCGAAGTTGTACCACCAGTGCCAGTCGTAATGAAAACGATTGGACTGGAACGGCATCCACTCGGCCGGCCCAACCCACGTGTCGTAATCCACGCCGGACGGAACGGCGCTCGGCTGCATATGAGCGATGTTCTTGCGCATCTGCCAATTCCAGCATTTGGCAATCAACACGTCTCCGATCACGCCCTCGCGCAGCATCTGCATCGCCTGGCGCATCGCCGGGTTGGAGCGCGACTGCGTGCCCTGAGCCACGACCTTTTTATGTTTCTTGGCGGCTGCCACGAGCAACTGCCCTTCACGAATATTGTGAGAGCAGGGCTTTTCAACGTAAACATGCTTGCCTGCCTCTAGCGCCAAAAGCGCGGCAGGCACATGCCAATGGTCCGGCGTGGCGATGGTCACCGCGTCGACGGACGCATCGTCTAGAATGCGCCGAAAATCGGTGACGCCTTTTGCTCCCCCGGCGTCGCTTACCGCCTTGGAGAGGCGATTTTGATCGACATCGGCAACATACACAATTTGAGCATCCTTCAGTGCCGACAGCGACTTAATATGATTGCCGCCCTGGTTGCCGCAGCCGATAACGCCAATCCGCACCCGCTCGGACACACGCGCACCATGGGCCTTTGTCCGAGCCAAGACGGCGAATGAAGCGCCCGCAGCGGTATTCGTTAAGAATCGTCGACGCGTCTGGATACACATAGCGCAGCCTCCCTATGCTTGGCACATTAATTTACTAAATTCCGAGCCTTTAATGCTAAGTGCCCCCTTCGCAGTGCAGAAAGCGAAGTTATTCCAGAGCTCTCCTGCTCTTCGATACAACTCACAGAAAGTATGGCGGTTTTATGCACGAGATTCAAATCGTCACCGTGCTAGAATACACAATCATTCGAGCCTCCGAATGAGCGAAAAGCGATCACCATGCCTGGACGAGGAGAAGAGCGGCCGTTGCTGGTATTTGTAGCCGAAAGTCGTCCGGCCATCAAAATGTCCGGAACGAAATGTTGGAATACTCATACCATCAATACAAGTGCCGTGTACTCTTCGAGGTCACTTGCGAGTTAAACGACACTGGTGACAAAAGATCACCCTCTGGCAGGCTGATTTCGACAGGCACGTCGGTCGAGGGCCCGACGTTGGCGGGCGGGTGTCAGTGTTCTGGCTGCTAGCCGTTTACGCGCGCAAATCTCAAAGCGTCAGGCCACTTACGCACCGCCAGTCAGTCGGCGGGCTCGCAATCGATGGCCGAGGATCTCCGCCGACTTCTGAACAACTATTCATAGATCACCCACTTGGATCAATCATCATCATCGCGGTCGCGACCTCGACGGCCACCACGTCCGCCGCGCTGGTCTTCGCCGCCGGAGCGCCCTCTGCGTTCAGCGCCGTTCGTTGCCTGTGGCGATTGTTCTTCTTGTCGCGAAAAGGATCGTCGTCCGCCGGCACCACGATTGAATTGCTGCGACGTGTCCGCACCGCCGCCGCCACGGTTCATTCGCTGAAATGCTTCAGCACGACGGTCGCCACCACCAGCGTCGCCACCACCACGGCCGAAGGCCGATCGCGCGCCGGGGGTGAACTGCCGCCGCGCGTCATTGTCCGGTCGACCTTCGGAGCCGCGCTGCATTCGCGATCTGCGGTCGAAGCCAGGAATCTCGCCGCCGGGCTGGCCGCGGTCGATCGATTGGCGTTCGCCTTGCTGGTTCGGGAAGGGCCCGAACGAACCGCGGCGGGCTTGCGAATCACGTTGGCCGGCGTCGCCGAAGGGGGATTGCTCGTTGCCACGTCCTCGCGAAAAGTCGCGGCCCGAACGTCCGCGATCGAGCTGCTGTCGACTCCGGGCCTGCGCATCCGAGCTCGCATCACGCTGACGAGGGGCTTCGCGGCGCTGGTTCAGCAGCTGCTGGAGGTTATCGGTGCGATTGGGCTCGTCATTTCCATGCGGTTGCTCGAGTTGGCGGCGGAAAACCTCCTGTCGCTGGGCTTGCCGGTTGCGCCCGGTATCGTCGCCACCGAGCTGCCCCCGCGAACGGACGGCATCGCGATCAAGACCGCGTTGGCGGAACGGTTCGGTTCGCGAGCGGTTTTCGTCATCGCGGCCGCGAAGTTGGCGGTTTCGTACCGCGTCATTGCCGCTGAGTCCATCGGGGAGCGTACGGCCCGTTGCTTCAGGGCGTATGACGCCGGAAGGATTGCGGCTGCCCGGCAAGCTGGTTCGGCCGCGCTGCCTCACCGCGGGAAGACTGCCCGCATTATTGCTCGGGTCCGTAGCGTCGAGGTCACCGAGCCTACGTGTCCGCTCGCCACGCGGACCGCGGCCGCGTCGCAGAGCGTCGAGCTGCTGGTTTGTTGTTGTGCGGGCGCCTGCTGGATCATTAGCCGGCGTGCCGCCCGGCGTGGTTGCGCCCGGCGTGGTTGCGCCCGGCGTGGTTGCGCCCGGCGTGGTTGCGCCCGGCAACGTCCGCGTTGTCATCGCGCGGTCCGAGTCTTGATTGAGCGCGGCGGGGAATTGCGAGCCGTCCCGACCGACGCGGCCAAGCCCAACTCGGCTATCTCGCTCGCGGCCGTGGCGTCCGACGGCGTCCCGCCCGCGTGCCCGATCGCGCGCCCGAGCGTCCTGACCGCGCGCCTCACCGTCGGCATTTTGTCCTGGGATTAAATCTCTCTGACCAAGCGCATCTCGCGTGGTGTCTCCCACGCGAGCTCGATCTCGACGGCTGATTGCATCCGGCGTAGCATCCCGCGTGGTATCCTGCTTCGAAACATCCTGCCGGCCGGGTCGTTCGAAGGAGCGACCTCGCCGGTCATTGCGGCCGGCGCCTGTGGTCGCATCTCGGGCGACGTTCGTTGGGCCAGCCGTTCCTACGGCGGTTTGCTCCGGCGCAGGCGGCACGTCGACCGCTACACTGGCGCGACCGCGCCCGCGGACAGCACGTCCGTCACGAGGTTCGCCGCCGTCGCGATTGCCACGTCGGTCTTGGAGTCCTGCAAGCGACAGCGACCGCCGCACTCCGCGATCACCTTGAGCGACTTGGCCGCGGTCGCCTCGATTACTTCGGTCGCCACGATCACTTAGCTTCGTTTCGCTTTCAACTTCGCTTCGCCGCGCCTGGAAGCCACGAATGTCGCGTGCGCGTGCCGCGAATTGGCGCCGCTCCTCATTATCCACGCGAGCGAACCGCTTCCGTCGGCGACTCTCGCCTCGAACACCGTCGATGCGCACGTCCTGATCAACGTTTTGCACGTATTGATTCAGGTTAACCGCCAGGTTGTTCTGGTTGACGATGATGTTTTGAATACTGTTGTCGATATTGATGTCGCCGGAGCGAACGCGGTCGAAGCGTTGACGACGTAAGGCGGCATACGTATGGGCCGGCCGGTATTCTTCGTGCTCCGCAAAGAACTCGTATCGATCGCGCAGAGTGCGATGCCAGTCGCCGCGCCCGTGCCGGCGATGGTGCCAGCTGTAGTAATGGAACAATGGGTCGTAGCACCCGCGCACGCGCGGGAACATCAACCAGGGCTCGATGCCAATCTCGCGGTACCGCGGCGCATAGTAGTCGCCGAAGTAGTAATGGCAGTAGCGCGGGCTGGCGAACAGGTGCACGGTAAGGATTTCAGTGCTGATTACCACCGTCGGCGTATAGTAGTAAGTCGCGTGCCGATAAACAGGCTCGTGGTAGTAAACCGGGGCAAAAAGAACGCCGCGTTCTTCGATCGGGTAGTCCCAGTAACCGTTGACGAACACATAGCCGCTTGGGCACCAGATGTACCGTGACGGCACCCATACCCAACCGGGTTGAGCGACCGTCCAATAACCGGGCCGCCAAACGTATCGCGCATCCTGATACCGCCAGATGCCGGGCACCCAGAGGTGGTCCTGCGACGGCGCCTCGATCTGCGGCCCGATTTCGAGCGTTTCGGGCGGGTCGGGTAGATACTCGATCACTTCGGCCGCCTCCGAAACCCAGAAACCGGCCGTCCAACACCAGCCGCCTTCCGCTTCACTCCAGTAGCCGGGTACCCATCGCTGGCCGGGCGGAATCTCGCGCCACACGCCGCTTATCCATATAAAGCCCTTGCGGTCATCATCCCAGGCCCAATAGCCGGGGATCCATTCGACGTTCTCGCCTTCGGGCTTCTGGTCCGGTGGCAATTCCTCGACTGGCTCCGGCGGGGCCACTTCGATCACAAGAGGATCGAAACCTTGCAGGTTCACCGGCTCGACGAACGCCTCATGGACAGGGCCGCGGGCAAGTATTTCGACGCTTTCATTGGTCGGCGGCGCGATGGTCGCCTGGTCCTGGGCCGTCGATGGCTGCCAGCTGAATGCCCAAGCTGTGCCGGTTGCCAGGATGCTGGCAAATGGGATGGTTAGTTTTCTGGACATATCACGTCTCGCTGTTCTGAAATCCGCCGTCGATTTGACGACAGGCGCAGTCATTCGGCGCCGGGAAAGGCGCATTTTCGCTGCTTTCAACCGGTAATACGCACTTTCGATGCCGCCAAAGAGAGACGGCGTCGACGATGATGAGGAGCGTTTCCCGCACTTGCGAAGCCCATGCCCGCCGCTGACATAAGCTCTTCAGTTGCCGAGGGTTCCGGCGAAGCATCGAGAGAAGGCTCTTTGTCGTTGGGCGCCGATACTTGGTCGTTATTACCTAAATCGCGCCTCTG
>DASXWB010000923.1:0-8258 GCA_036503915.1 Lacipirellulaceae bacterium
ACATACGTCTGGCGAGCGTAGTTCGCCGGTAATTCAGTTTCCGTAGGGTGAAGCCTCAGAAGTCGCCATCGATCGCTTCTGCTGCCTTGATCGCCGCGGGGAGCGTTTCCTTGGCCATGCCCATCGCGCCTCGGCCCTCGCGCATGCGATCCTGCAAATCCTGGCGGATATCGTCGACGTCGGCCTCCCAAACGCGTTTCTTGTCCTCGGCCGACATCGGTTTGAGTGGCCGCACCACGCGCATGCCCACACCGGTGGCCGGTTCCTCGGTGAACCACCACGGGCTGCGCGGGATGTTGGGGTCCTTTAGCTTCCATTCGTCTTCTTCGGATTTGTGACGCGCGGCACTGCGCAATAATGGGGCGGTGTCGCGCCAGCTGCCGCCGCGGATCACGCGCGGGAAGACCTTGGTTGGCCAGCATAGGGCAACCATTGCGTCGACCGGGCCTTCGCCAAGTCCGGCGTAGGTTTCCTCGCGGTATTCATCGAGGGTCCATTCGGCCACGTTGCCGTGCATGTCGTAGATTCCCCAGGCGTTCGGCTTCTTGCTGCCGACAGGATGCGTTTGATAGTCGGCGTTCTCGTCGAACCATGCGTAGTCGCCTAACAGCGCTGGATCATCGCCAAAGGAATAGGCCGTGGTGCTGCCGGCGCGGCACGCGTACTCCCATTCGGCCTCACTCGGCAGCCGGTAATTGCGCCCCAAAATTCCGCTTAGCCACTTGGTGTATTGCTTGGCCGCAAATTGAGTCATCGTTACGGCCGGTTGATCGTCTGCATCGCCTGCTTCGTATGTAAAGCTCGAATCATAGAGTGGAGTCGCCGTGGTTACCGCGTCGACTCCCCACTCATCTTCAACATTGCCGCTCCAGGCGTGCTCCCTAATCAGCTTTAGAGTTTCGGCGGCTTGTGTGCCGTCGCCTTCTTGCAGCTTCGGATTTGTCGCCAATAACTGCAGCTGTTTGAACGCATCGTACAATGCCATGAATGACTTATACTCGGCCCAGGTGATCTCGCATTTGGCAATCCAGAACGGCTCCATCTTAACGCGCACCTGCGGGCCTTCGTCGGCGGAGCGCTCGGCTTCCGATTCAGCGCTGCCCATCAAGAATTCGCCCGCCGGGACGGGAACCATCTCGAATGTGACGTCGGTCCCGGGAAGCGCCTCGGTGTACGGGACCATGTAGAGGCCGTCAACTTCAACAAATTGGCCGCCGGCAGGCTTTTCGGCGGCGAGGCCAGGTCCTGTGAGCGTCGCCGTTTCGTCGGCGGATGCGCCTGGCACGTGACCAATAAGTATGGCAATCGCAAAAACGGATGCCGTCGCGCTCGTTCGGAATAATTGATGTGCTTGGGCTTTCATTGGCCAGACCAAAATGTGAAAAAGCGCTCGTGAAGTGATTCAATCGTTTGGACTAACCGGGCGAGCCCCGCCGCTAAATTCCGAGTGTTACTTTAGGATGAACGATCGCGGGCGGCGTGGCAATTACTAAACTCGGCAGAGGCTGGCTCAAAACGTCTCGCCAGTGGGCATTTGCCGATCGCTATGCTATCTTTTCAAGACCATTTTGATCGATTCGAGTCCATAGTAGGGACGTTTTATTTGCCCGACCGAGGTCTATTATGTCGCAAACCGCCCCCTGGATTACTTATCGTCCTGGATTGAAAGTTCTGGACTGCACCATTCGCGACGGCGGATTGATCAATAATCACCAGTTCAGCGAGGAGCTCGTGCGGGCGGTGTACGAGACATGCGTCGCGGCGGGGATCGACTATATGGAAGTCGGCTACAAGGCGTCGCCCAAGCAGCATCAACGAGAGAAGTTTGGGCCGTGGAAGTTCTGCGACGAGGAATTCCTCAACCGGGTGTTCGCGGACCACGACCCAAAGCGGACCGGCTTAAAATTGGCCGTCATGGCCGACGCCGGCAAGTGCGACTGGCGCGAGCAGATCGTGCCTTGCAATGAGAGCAAGATCGACATGGTGAGAGTGGCGTTCTACGCCAACCAGGTCTCCGAGGCCGTGGAGATGATCGAGCACTGCCACGAGCTGGGATACGAGACCTGCGCAAATTTAATGGCAATTTCGACGATCACCGAACTGGAGATCGACACCGTGCTCGCCGAAGTCGCCAAAACCCACGCCGGCGTGATGGTGATTGTAGATAGTTTTGGCAACTTATACCGCGAGCAAATCGATCGTCTGTACGCCCAATATGCTGGCGCTATGGAGGGGACCGGCAAGGAAATCGGAATTCATGCTCACAACAATCTGCAACTCGCGTTCGCCAACACGATCGAAGCGATCATTCTCGGTTCGAACCGCGTAGATGCCACGATGGGCGGGCTCGGCCGGGGAGCTGGTAACTGCCACATGGAGCTGTTACTTGGATTTCTGCGAAACCCAAAATTTCGGCTGCGGCCGATCATCGCGCTCTTGCAAAACCACATTGAACCGCTCAAGACCACCTTGGAATGGGGGCCGCTGGTGCCGTACAACATCACCGGCCAGATGAACCTTCACCCCCGGGCAGCGATGCAGTTCCGCGCCAGTCAAGAGAAGGATGATTTCGTAAAGTTTTACGATCAGGTAGCGGCGGATATCTGAGACCCATAAAGCAGTGCCCTCTGGTTGCGGCCGATCTCGCATTCGCGGCCGTGCGCTCGGTCCGCGACCTGCCATCGCGATTTTATGCCGATGGCCCCCTAGAAATGCCGGCGAGTGGAATGTAACTTGCTTGGAATTCGCACTCTCGCCGCGCGGGTGCTGCGGAGGCTCTGCAGCCGCAAAAGGCATTCCACAGGCTGTCCGTGCAGAAGGCTCCTCTCATGAACGTCCTGCTAATCTCTCCGCAAACTCCGATGACGTTTTGGAGTTTGAAGCACGCGGTTCGTTTTGTATCCAAACGATCCGCCTTTCCGCCGCTGGGCCTCATGACCGTGGCGGCCATGTTGCCGCGCTCGTGGAACCTGCGGCTGGTGGACATGGACGTCCAGCGGCTGCGCGATGCCGATTTGGAGTGGGCCGACTATGTGATGGTCAGCGCGATGATCGTCCACAAGCAATCAGTAATCGACGACATCATTCCGCGTTGCAAGCGGCTGGGCAGGCCGATCATCGGAGGCGGGCCGCTATTTACGACGGGATACGAAGATTACGCCGGCGACGTGCATGCCGTGTGCGGCGAATGCGAGGAGATCATCGGCGACGTCGTTCGGGACATGGAGTCGGGCGAGCTCAAAGAAAGGTATGAGTCGACGCACGGCTTCCCAGACGTCACGAAAACGCCCGTGCCGCGCTGGGATCTCATGAACCCACGGCACTATGCCACGATGTCCATTCAGTACTCGCGCGGCTGCCCGTTCGACTGCGAGTTCTGCGACATTATCATCATGAACGGCCGCAAGCCGCGCACGAAAACTCCCGAGCAGATAATCGCCGAGTTGGACGGGTTGCAAGCGGCCGGATGGGTAGGCACGGTATTCTTTGTCGACGACAACTTCATCGGCAACAAGAAGCTGGTGAAGCAGCTTCTGCGGCAGCTCATCGAATGGCGGGAGCGCCGCAAGCCTCAAATTGATTTCATTACCGAAGCGTCGGTGAATCTTGCCGACGACCAGGAGCTCATGGACCTGATGGTCGCAGCCGGTTTTCATCGCGTGTTCATCGGCATCGAGACGCCGGTTCCCGAGAGCTTGCGAGAGGCCCAGAAGTATCAGAACACGCACGGCGACCTCGTGGAAATGGTCAAGACCGTGCAGCGCAGCGGCATGGAGGTAATGGGCGGCTTCATCGTTGGGTTCGATAACGATCCGAAGGAAATCTTTCAGTTGCAGTACGACTTCATCCAGAAGACGGGCATCGCCGCCGCGATGGTCGGCCTGCTCACGGCCTTGCCCAAGACGCAGCTATACCACCGCCTGTTGGGTGAAGGCCGGCTCGACACCACGAGCACGGGCAACAACACCGAGGCCGTGCTCAATTTCATTCCGAAGCTCGACCGCGAGTTCCTGATCAACGGCTACAAACGGCTAATGTGGACGCTTTACGAGCCGACGACTTATTACCGGCGCGCACTGATCTTCCTCAACGAGTACGGCCCACGAGGCCCGAAGCTGAAGCTTACATTCGAAGACATCTACGCCTTCTTTCGATCGCTGTGGATGATGGGCATCCTGCACCGCGGCCGCCGGGCATTCTGGAAGTACCTGGCCATCATCCTCCTGCGTCATCCGCACAAGCTTCCGAAGGGCATCGCGCTGGCCATTTACGGCTTCCACTACCGCATAGTCGCCAAGCGGTTATGAGCCAAAACGGACACCACTGCCTTAAGCGTGAATAATCGCCGACGCGCAAACATCTGGTTGGGCGCGCCTAAACTGGATTTTCGACGACAACTCTTTAAGTACAGATATTCCCGATGCGTTCGAGTGTACACTCGGGGTCGTCGAGATTATCGATTGCAAAGCGGCCAAGAACTCATATGACTCGTCAGCCGAAAATTTGTAGAGCTGCCGCGATATTGTCATATCAAGGCTGTCCCGGATAAGACTGCGAAATTCGGAGTCACTCATCCAGCCTTTAAGATGGTTTATTATTAGCGAACAAAGAACAGCGGTCGTCGGATTCTTTGGGATCACATGATAAGGCTAATGTTGGTAAGTCGCTGCCACAGAAATATAATGATATATGGTCAGTTAAAGATCGTGGAGCCGCCCGATGTCCTTACAAATGTCAAATGATTTGCGCCAAGCGCTGGATATGGAAGGAACCCCGCTGAAACTGGTTGATCCGCGAACGGGCAGTGTTTATCTTCTCGTGAGCGAGCATGCGTTCCAAAAGCTTCAATCATTGACCGAGGGTGACCTGTCGGATACCTACAAGGCCCAAATTGAATCGGCCATGCGCGCAGGATGGGACGATCCCGTCATGGACGAATACAACGACTACGATAAGCACCGTAGCCGATGATGTACACGCGCGGCGATATAATACTGGCGGACTTGCCCTACACCGACCGTACGGGGTCGAAAATCCGGCCGGCACTTGTCGTACAAAACGACCGTAATAACAGTCGACTCGATGATGTGATCTTGGCAATGATCACAAGAACCACTGCTCGATCAACGAAAGAGCCGACGCAGTTGCTTATTGATGTCACCATGCCTACCGGGCAAGCAAGCGGATTGCTGCACACTTCCGCTGTAAAATGCGAGCACCTGGTGACGCTGCACCGCTCGTTCATTCAGCGCGTCATTGGGCGTATGCCCGATTCACTCATGGCGCAAATTAATGACTGCCTAAAAATATCGCTTGGTCTAACTTAGCGCAGCCCGACCAATTGGAAGTGCAGATAAATCACCACTAGGGAGACAATATGGGCGCTACGGTTGTAAACACGTCGTTAACGGTGTCGGCTTGGACGAAGGCGAAGCCGGCGGATTTCAAGGGCAAGGACTTGGAAAACGCGCTTAAGGGAGCCGAAGGGCTGGACGCAAAGAAAATTGCGATGCCGGCCAAACTGCCGACGGCGCCCAAACTGAAAATCTCGGAAATCGACTCGTGCATCACGCAAATGGAGGCCGACATAGTCACGCTGCAGAAGGCGCTCGCCGAGCTGAAGAAAATGGATAGCGCGCTGCAGGCTGTGTCGAGTGCCGCGAATAAGACATCGTCGGAATTGGAGAAGATGGGAAAAGACAAGAAAGCCAGCGAGGATCAGAAGCAGAAGTATCACAGCGCCGCGCAAACTGCCTCGGTCATCGGCAGCAACGCGGCGAGCATGGCCGCGAACCTAAAATAGCGCCTCGCGGACGCCGCTATGTGCGGCACGCAATTTGCTTTGAAACCCCGCGACGATTGATTAACCCGTCAGAGAATCGACCATGGCGCGCGGATCGAAGAAAAAGTACACCAGCAAACAGAAGCGGCAGGCCGAGCATATCGAGGAAGGATACAAGGAGCGCGGCACCAGCGACGACGAAGCCGAACGCCGTGCTTGGGCGACGGTGAACAAATCGAGCGGCGGCGGAAAGAAGTCGGGCGGCGGCCGCGGCAAGAAAACCAAGAAGGGCTCGGCCAAACAAGGCGGAAAGAAGGGCGGCAAAAAGGGCGGCCGCAAAGGCGGCAAAAAGGGCGGTCGCAAGAAAGGCGGCCGCAAGAAAGGCGGTCGCAAGAAAGGCGGCCGAAAGAAAAAGAGCTGATCGCGGCCGAGGATCCACGCGTTTACCAATTGGATTAGTCAGCGAGGCGTGATTCAGGATGGGATCAGCCCCACTGGCTCTTTCCGCTCGCGGCGTTGTCAGCGTGGCTAGTTCGCGACCAATTGGAGGCGCCGCGCTGAGCGCCGTTGCCGCACTTTTTTCTCGGCTGGCCGAAAAACAGGTCGTGCTACGCGAGAATGTGTCTGGCTACAGCATGAAAACATAACTCACAAACAGCACCCAGACTCCCACCAGCGATCCCTTCCATGTGCGCTTCGCCGGATGCGCTAGGCCCGCACCGATCAATGTGCTACCCATGAATCAACAGTGGTCCCGGAATTGGGACACTGGCGAATGTCTTGGCCAACGCGCCGCCCACGAGCGCGGCCCCGATTGCTACCAGGGTGACGCCAATCAGTAAGCCTTTGACTGAGTATCTGACCATTGACGGCTCGACAGCACGCGCTCGCGGGTGGGCACTGGTAAGCTAAGTGGTGGGAAGAAAAACGACCAGCCGCTGACGACTAAACGCCATAAGTGACAACCGCGACACGGATCATGGCTAGCAACAGTGCTAATATTGCCGTAACGATTAGCAAATCGCGGAGGCTAAATCGCCCCCTTCTCTCAATGACCTCGATAATGAGGGCGGCAACTAATACGAGCGTCAGAGGCGAAAGCAGGAGCACTGGCCATATTTCCATGCCCTCATCCTACCGCGCCGCGCACGAAAAGTGAGTTTTCGACAGTCCATCAACACCGCATCGACATGCTGCCAACAAGTTATCAACGACCATAACTACTTGTACACTCATCACTTGCGGAAACCGAGAAACTTCCGCTATGATCGGTGGCATGGAGAGCAACGGTCGCCCGCCTGGGGTACTAATTGCAGTCGAAGGAATCGACGGGGCTGGAAAGACCACCCAAGTCGAGCGCCTCAGTAGCGCGCTTGGCGCTGCGGACGAAATAGTTATCCGCTCAAAAGAGCCGACCAATGGCCCGCACGGGCGAAGGCTTCGCGAATCTGCGCAGAACGGTCGATTGAGTGCGCACGAGGAATTGGAAGCGTTCATCGCTGATCGGCACGAGCACGTTGAGAGTGTAATCAAGCCCGCCTTGGTACGCGGCCAAATCGTTATCCTTGACCGCTACTTTTATTCGACTATCGCGTATCAGGGCGCGCGGACCGGCCACAATCCGTGCGAATTCTATCAAGATATGCGGCGGGAGTTTCCCGCCCCCGATGTTACGTTTTTGATCGACGTTCCGCCCGAGATTGGCTTGCACAGAATCGCACAATCGCGTGGCGATACGCCAAACCAATTCGAGCGGCTTGACTCTCTGAGGGATATACGAACACGCTTTCTAGAACTGCTCGACTGCGCACAAGAACTCCACAAGATCAACGGCCTACCCGATATCGAAACTGTGTATCACGAGATCATTCACAAGCTGGTCGATGTAATCGGTCCTAAGCGATGCCTGAAGCCCTGGGGCTGCGATATGCTTCTGTGCGCCTACAGGATGACCGGCGAATGCACTTGGCCGCGTGAACGCGCTAAGCTGCTTCAGCAGCCCGCTCAAGCAACTCGCGAATAGATCAAACGCGGTCAGTCAATCCGCTCGCCATTGCTGGCGTCTGCTTAATGGTTTCGTGTCGGCGGCAAAAATGGTAGTGCGCCGCGAAAATCGCCATCATCGCGATGTGGTGCTTTAGGCTTTTCGCGTGCGCTTGTCAATCGCGTACAGCGCCGCAAACTCATACGCAGCTGTCGGTTCAAGACTTCAATGTGCGACGTTGATATCCGGTCGTATTCAGGAGCGCCAAACTCAAAACGGCGCTGAACGCTGGTTATCTTTGCTGGCGCGTATCGCGTAACTTCCTGGCTTGAGGCGTAAACTTACCAGTGCCCGCGGTGGTGCTCAATTAAGTGTGTCCGAGCGCGGGGCGGCCTTCCAAGTGACGCCACAGTTCTCGAATCATAAGTGCCGACAAACCAATCCAAGCTACCGCAGCCGAGATACTCCAGCCTGTGAAGCCGCCGCCCAGGG
>DASXWB010000924.1:0-3851 GCA_036503915.1 Lacipirellulaceae bacterium
GATGGCCGGGAACTTCGACCCCGGCTTTTTCGTGGCCCACTTCCTCAAGGACATGGGAATCGCCCTGGAGGAGGCCCGGCGGATGAAGCTGTCGCTTCCCGGCCTGGCACTGGCCGAGCAGCTCTATCAGGCGGTCGCCGCCCAGGGACATGATCGCAAGGGCACGCACGCCTTGATGTTAGCCCTTGCGCAGATGTCCGGAATTGACTGGGCTGCGCGCGGCGAGAAGCGGAATTAAGGGTCAGGAAAACTGGGCTAGGGGCTTGGAGCACTCGCCGGGAAGAACAATACCGGCCTGTAGCGAACGAATAGACTGTTGGCATTGTTGTTGCGGCGGATCGTAGTCCGTAGCCACTAGACGCTGACGCGCCGCTGGACCATATTTAGTGGCATACCCCGACAATCGGGTGCGAGTTTTGCTCACCATTTCATTTCAGGAGACCTGGCGATGAAAAGTTTGTTTGCGATGATGATCATGATGGCCGCCTTGGTCGTCGCGGGATGCAACGGCGACGACGCCGACACCACCACGACGACGACCACCCCCCCACCGGCGACCGACACCGACACCGACACCACGACGCCCGCCAACGGCGCCACGGACAATCCGTAAGCGGCGTCGAGGCGCGATTTGGATATTGAATGCCGCGAGCCAACGCCGCCCCACGGCGAGCGATTGGCTTGCGGCTTTTTTCATTTCCACACTTCACTCAGCGAGGCTGGCCGGCCCGGCTCGACTGAACTCGCGGCAGTCCGGTCCCGGCGGCTCATTCCTTCGGCAGATGGTGCCCGAGCTTGTCGCGCTTGGTGGCCAGATAACGAGCGTTGTGCTCGTTCATGGGCGGCATGATGGGGATCTGGTCGACCACCTCCAAGTCAAAGCCGCCGTAGATGAAGGCGTCGGTCTTCTTCGGGTTGTTCGTAAGCAGGCGCACTTTGCGCAGGCCCAAGTCCTTGAGCAGCTGGATGCCCACGCCGTAGTCGCGCGGATCGGCCTTCCAGCCGAGGGCCACATTCGCTTCTACCGTGTCCATCCCCTGGTCCTGCAGCTGGTACGCCTTGATCTTCTCGACGATGCCGATGCCCCGGCCTTCTTGCGGCAAGTACACGAGCACGCCGTTGCCCTCGCTCTGGATCATGTCGAGGGCCATGTGCAGCTGGTCGCCGCAGTCGCAGCGCAGCGATTCCAAGAGGTCGCCCGTGAAGCAGGATGAGTGCAGCCGCACGAGCGGCGCGGCCACGCGCGTCGGATCACCGAGCACAAACACGAGCGGCTGCTGCGACTCGTACTTCACGCCGTAGGCGATGATCGTGCCGGTGCCGTACTTGGTGGGCAGGCGGGCCTCGGCCTCGCGGTAAACGAGTTTCTCGCGTACGCGGCGGTAGGCAATGAGCTCTTCGATCGAGATGATTCGCAACTTGAAGCGGCGTGCAAGTTCGAGCAGCTGGTCGCGATTGGCCCGGTCTCCCGATTCATTGAGGATCTCGCACAACATCCCGGCCGGTAGGAGTCCGGCCATGCGCGCGAGGTCGACCGCGGCTTCCGTGTGTCCCGCCCGACGCAACACGCCGCCTTCTTTGGCCACCAGCGGTTGCACGTGGCCGGGGCGGGTGAAATCGGCCGCCTTGCTGGCCGGATCGCACAGGGCCTGAATCGTGCGGGCCCGCTCGGCGGCGGTTATGCCGGTTTTGATCGAGCGATGGTCGACTGTCACAGTGTAATTCGTGCCGAGCGGAGCCGTGTTCTGGCCGACCATGAGCGGCAATTCGAGCCGCTGACTGACTTCCGGGAGGATCGGAATGCACAGCTGCCCGCGCCCGTGCGTGATCATGAAGTTGACCACTTCGGGCGTCACCTTTTCGGCCGCGCAGATGAAGTCGCCCTCGTTCTCGCGGTCCTCAGCGTCGACGACGATCACGATCCGCCCTTCGCGGATCGATGCTACGGCTTGGTCGATAGTGGAAAACGGGCTGCTCAATGCCGAGCTCCGAATTTTGGCGATTTGGCGGTCGAGTTGCTGAGTGGCGCTAACGATCTCTATTATAAGGGACTGGCCGGGGGTGGGGACGCCCCTGGCAAAATCATGAAACGGCAGCACGTATGAGCACCGCCCCACAGTTTACGGCCCTCGCCCCGCTCGGCCGCGAGGAATACATCGAGCAAAGCCACTTCTTTCGCGCTCTGGGCGAGCGGCTGGCGGAGGAGGTTCCGGCGCAGGAGGTTTTGGCATCGGTTCGCGAGGAAGTGCTGGCTACGACCAAGCTTCCGCTGGCGATTGATTTTCTCTTGGGCGAGCTGCGGCACGAAGGTTTTTTGGGCCCTGCTATGGCACTATTGCCTCATTATTTCACGCCCTTTCAGGCGTTTGTGGTTCAGGAGTCAGAAAACACGCGACTGCGATTCGATTTGCGCGTAGGACTGGAAATTCTCAGCCGCGAGGCCGAGTACCGTGCCGGCGAGCCGACTCGCGAGGGGATTTTCCTCTATCAATTTGAGGCGCTATGCCGAAACCGTTTGGGCTACGACCGCGGCCTGGAAGCCGTAGCGCGCGATCCAGCATTCGACGACGTGTGGCGCGAGTGGATTCGCAAGGTGCGGCGGCAGATTGGCATGGTGGACATCGCAGACTTGATCTACGTGCACAGCGAATACTATTGGCAGCGGCAGGAGAGAGCGAATCAGCAGCGAGCCGGGGGGCCGAATGAACAGCCAGCCGCGACCCCGCTGCGCGATGTGCCCGCCTCGCCCCCGGCCGTTGACGAAACCGTGGGAAAAAGCGCTGGGGCTGGGAACGGCCCGGCTCGCTCGGAAGAGGGGGATCGCGTTGTCTTGTTTGGCGAGCGCGAAGGGCGGATCGCTCTAGCCAATCGTCGCAAGGACCCGCTGTTTTTATTTTCTTCGCTGCACCGGCAATTGGGCTATCCGGAGGTTCCGCGTCAGAAGGCAGCCGACAAGGAGCAGCCCCTGCTTCCTCAGCTAGCTCGCCGGCTGGAGCAACTCGAAATGCGCCTCAAGCTCGTTGAAGAGGATCGGCGCGGCGCGGTGGATTTGACGGCTTTCTATGAGCGGCCGCCGGAACCCCCAGTGGAATGACGCGTGCGGTCGGCAGGCAGCGCGGCAGAACTTGAGAGAATATTCCGCGAAAAACGATGAGTTCTGCGGTTCAATTCGCGCTGTGCGCGTGGTAAATTTGTGTAACCGCACTCGGCCCGAGCCGCAGTGCGATTCCCGCCGTGTTCCCGCGCAGGATGTGCTTTAGAGCCGCGTCAGGCGGCTTTGGTGAAAAAGCGTCGCCGTGGACTTTCAGCTTAGCCTACAGAGCGAGGGGGTCGGGAGTGCCTATCCCGACCAACCGCTGGCAGCAACCGCCAACGAAAGCGTTGGGCAAGTGTTGCAGCTATTGCGTGCGCAGCGCACTGGCGCCGTGCTGATCTGCGAGGGCGAGAAGCTAGTTGGCATTTTGACAGAGCGCGACGCGCTCAAGCTGATGGCCAGCGGCGCGGATCTCAAGTTGGCCGTGCGCGAGGTAATGTCGCGCGAACCGACCACCATTTTGTCCACGGCCACGGTGGGCGAAGCAATCCGTGTGATGGCCGAAGGCGGCTACCGGCACCTGCCGATTGTCGACAGCGATGGCAAGCCGACCGGCGTCGTGGCGGTGCATGGAATCGTCCACTACCTCGTGGATCATTTTCCGGAAACCGTATACAACTTGCCACCCGATCCGAAGTCCGCGCCGCGTGCGCGCGAAGGAGCCTAACCATGTCGGGCGACGCGCGATTAGAAGTTGTCTTAGGGCGAGTTTTGTCCAACAATACACATAGAGCCCACCTGGGCGGTCGCATGCTGC
>DASXWB010000925.1:0-2292 GCA_036503915.1 Lacipirellulaceae bacterium
GCAGGCAGTCAGCCGGAGACAGACGAACTAAACGACGATTTGCCACAGCCGGCGTTACCGCAATAAGGCACGCGTTCGACTTCGCGAGCCATTCCATTGCAAGGAGGCAATTCATGAAAGCGGCACGAAGCAACTCTAGCTGTGGCAGGCTCGCGCTGCTGCTTGTATTCGCCTTCGCGAGCGCGCTGACCAGTCATGCAGCCGAAGTCGAGGAAGGCGCGGATTTAGAAGCGAGCCTCGAGGCAGACCGGGCTGAGGCCCCGCCGCGCAGCTTGTTGGACGATTCATACGCCTATCATCGCTTTGGCGAGTTGCCAGAAGAGTCTCCGCCTCCAACGGCCGCCCGCCACGGCAGCTGGTATCGCTACGGCTTCCCCGTGCACGGTCACCGCTGGGGCTCGTTCGGTGCCGAGCATTACTACCCGCGCGTCCTGTGGCATCGCGGCTACTACGGCGACCGCTGCCGCTGGTCGTATCGGCGCGGGTACTGAAAGTAGCAGGCACACTCCGTGTGCCGCAGCAGAACTGGCTACAAGCGCCGCGATCGTGAATGAGTGACAGGCCAATAGATGCGAAGGTCGCGGCACACGGAGTGTGCCTGCTACCTTTGCAGCCCGATATTGAAGCTGAACATCTGCTCGTCGTCGAAATCGGCGCTCAAGACCGGGAAGCCGAAATCGAGCGCGATCGGCGCCGGGCCCATCGCCGGCACCGTGATGCGGAAACCGAAGCCGGGCGCGACGCGGAAGTCTTCGATCTCGATGTCGCGCTCCACGGTGCCGAAGTCGACGAAGGCCACGCCGTGGATCATGTCGTCGGCGGTGAGCGGGAACAGGTATTCGACCGAGTTGACCCACTTGAACTCGCCGCCCAATCGCACGCCAAAAGTCGGGTCGACCGGCGACACGCCGCGGAAATCGAAGCCTCGCAGCGTTGAGTAGCCGCCCGCAAAAAAGTTCTCGTAAATTGGCGTGTCTTTGCCGGTGATGCCGACGCTCGTCGAAAGCGTGAGCACGTGTCGGCCCGAGTGATCGGGCCGCTCGCGCAGCAAGAAGTACTTCCTGGCGTCGAGCGTACCGCGCGGATAGACGAAGCTGCCTACGACTTGCTCGAACGAGACTTCAACAAAATGACCCTGCGTGGCCAAAAACGGGCTGTCGCGCGTGTCGTTGGCGATGCCAAGCCGGAAGCCGTGCAGCGAGTTGTCGCCTTCGACCTCGGCAAGCTCGTCGAGCGCAGGCGCCGAGATGTTGCGGATGTTGACGTTTTCAGCGCGGTACGCCAGCGTCGCGGAAACATCATTTTCCGTCCACTGGTAACCCAGAAACGTGCGGCCACCCAGGCGCTGCTCGTCCCAATCGATGTAGCGGCGATCAAAATACGAGCCGCTTACGCCGAATGTCACCGGCGTATCCCACAGATACGGCTCCTGGAAGCTGACCAAATAGCGCTGCACTTCGGTGCCTGGGGCCGCCTCAAGGCGGAATCTCTGTCCAGCGCCGCGCCAAGCCCGGCCGCTGGCGAAATCCTCCCAGCTTGTGGGGAATCGCGTCCAATCGAAGTTCTGTTCGTCGAGCAGGATTTGGCCCACCAGGCCCGCATCCGAATTCACCGCCACCCCGAGCATCAACCGGCCCGTTTGGCCTTCGGTGAGGCCGAGGTGAATATCCACTAGCGGGTCATCATACATCGGCGTGAACGGATCTTGCGGCACGTAGGGAAACAGCTGCGGGTTGGTGGGCAGCGGCGTGACGGGCGTGATCGAGGGATCGGGCGCGAGCCCAGGTGCCGGGCCATACATAATCGGCGGGCCAACTTGCGCCGGCGGTGCTGCATACAGTTGCGCGGGCGGCGCGGCCGCCCCATCGAGCGGCGGCGGACCGAAGGGCGGCGGGCCGGTTTGGGCCGTGCCATACACCGGGGCGGGCGCCCCGTATGAGTCTGGCGGCAACTGCGGCTCGGTGATCGCGGCCTGCCTGACGGCATAGGGACTATTGCCCACCGGCGCCGACTCCGGCCCGGTTGCGCCAACAGCCTGGCCTCCAAATCCAGCGTCCGTGTACGCGCTGCTCGCCGCCGGCGAATTTGGCGCGGGCGCAGTTTGGTAATTGCCGGTTTGTACGGGCGACGGCGGAGCGCCGGCGCTCGGATACGCGCCGGTCGTCGCCGGCTGGTAGGGGCTCTGTGTTCGTATGCTCAGCTGCTGGTACGGATTGGTGGACGATCCCCGATTTTCAACGTAGTGATATGCCTGATAACGCCGCGGCGCCTGTGCATTGAGACTTGTCCCCA
>DASXWB010000926.1:0-2971 GCA_036503915.1 Lacipirellulaceae bacterium
AAAGGCCAACAGGCCGACCCACCAAAGGTTCCGACTGTCGTCGCTCGTTTCGTATCGGCGATAGCCCCACATGTGCGTCACCGAGTTGATCATCCAGGTCACGTGCAGCACGTACACCATCCGCACACCCAGGCCCCAGAACACCATCGACAGGCCGGCGCGCCAGCCGCCCAGGCCGATGCCCGTGGCGAAGTAGCCGATCAAGAACAGCACGACACCTGTCGCCAAATGAGAGGGCAGGAACAGATGGTGAATCACGAGCATCATCTTGTCCTTCAACAGGTCGGGCGCGTATTTTTCAGCCAACTCCCGATGCCAACGCCGGCCAAAGTTCGGCATGAACCACAGCATATGACTCCACAACCGGCCATCGCGCGGCGAATGGGGATCGCCCTCCTTGTCGCTGAAATAGTGATGCTTGCGATGGTTGGCGACCCACGTCAGTACCGAGCCTTCGCCGGAAAGGCCTCCCAGAAACGCCAGCAGCCAACGCACGGGCCGGTACGTTTTAAACGCCCCGTGCGTCAAGCAACGATGGTAGCCCATGCACACACCCATCGCGCCGGTGAGCACAATGAGTACCGCGCAGGCGATGAGTGCTTGCCAACTGAAATAAAACGGCGCCACCAGTGCCAGAACATGAACCAGGCCAATCCACACCACGACCGGCCAATCGATGCCGCGATGCAAGAGCTGCGAAGCGCCGGCCGCTGTTGCCTCCGACGCGGAATCCGTTGAAACGTCGGCCGAGCCATTGGCCGCAACATAGCCGATCGCGCCCGACGTGCACCCGTTACCGTTCGATTCGGTGGCGAGCGACGAGGTGACCGGCGGATCGTTCGCAGTGAGGCCGAAGCGGCTCTCGCGTGGTGAAGTGGCCTTGGATCGACTCATCGACTGGTATCCCATCCTGTTTAGGTATTTGTTCCCGGCGAAGATTGCCTACGTTATGCACACGCCGTGCCGAGCGCTCCGAAACTGGGAGTGCTCGGCGAGCCGCATCACTACGTAGTAAATGAATCGGTCCTACGAGGCCGGGATTTTGAGAGCTTGTTTCAACAAGCAGTGAACGAGTAATAATAGGCCCCGGCACGCGGGCCGGCTAGCCCAAAGCGGCTTGGCCGCGCAAATAGGCTGGCTTTCGAATGACCATCGAGTTGCCGCGCCGACCGAAGGCCATCCACTTAATTCGGGCCATGCAAGCTGTCCATACGAATCGTGTCGAAATCGATTGTAAACTTCACAAGGCCCGTGTCGTGCGTTCTAACGACATATGCCCCTTCGTTTTCGTAAGTCGCGATGACCGGCACAACGTCATCGCCGCGCCCGCCGCTGATTACCACCCATTCGGGCGTGCTCCAGGCCGCAAAGCCGGGCGGGTCGCTAAACCGGCTGCCGTGGTGCGGCGCGAGAACAACGTCGCAATTGTATGGCTGCTCGGCGATGACATCCTCCAATCCGGGCGATTCCAGGTCGCCGGGCAACAACACGCGCCTACCACGGTATTCGACCGCCAGCGTGATGCTATTGGCGTTGTCATTGCCGATGACACCGTTTCGCGGAGGATGCAGGACTTCGATCGCCAGGTCGCGGCCGATTCGCAGCCGGTCGCCGGCCCAAACTTCGCGCAGCGGGACGCCGGCGCGGCGAATCGCCTGCCGCAAGACGTCAGGCCCTCCCAAAGCGCCTTGATCGCTGAAGCCGTCGAACATCACCGGCGAAACATAAACGGTGCCGACGCGGAATCGCTCTAAAAGGCCAGGGACGGCGTTGTAGTGATCCACGTCGGCGTGCGAAATCACCAGGCCATCGATGCGCATGATGCCGCGATGCCAGAGATAGGAGGCAATCGTTTGCATGGCATACTCGGGCGATCCCAGTGCGCCCGCATCGTAAAGCAGCGTCTCGCCGGTGGGCATTTCCAACACGACGCACGTGCCGTGACCGACGGCGA
The DNA here is from genome assembly GCA_036503915.1 of Lacipirellulaceae bacterium. Taxonomy (GTDB): domain Bacteria; phylum Planctomycetota; class Planctomycetia; order Pirellulales; family Lacipirellulaceae; genus JABDGM01. The sequence goes on from DASXWB010000926.1 coordinate 1,955, forward strand.
CGAACGAGCATTCGATTCCCTCGCGCGATGCAGAGCGCCACAACGGCGGCACCAGGCCGACGAGAATCCACGCGCACAGCGCCGCCACTTGCCATCGCGGAGGCGCAAGCGCGCGGCCCCGCAGCATCGCTGCCACGAGCATTGCGTAAAAGCCGACGAGCCACCACCACGCGGGACCCGGCGCCCAAAAGTGTCCGGCCGGGACGGCTTCGGCCCAGCCGACGACGTACTCCAATCCGCCCAAGGATGCGCTGCAAATGGCGCCGCAGAGCGGCCCCAGAATCGGAATCAGCCAGCCGCCGACGAGCAACACGAAACCGCTCCACATGGCCACGATCGCACACAACCATACGGCCGGGCTGATCAGCACAGCAATCGGCGAGGCCACATGGAACTGCGACAACACGAGCGGCAACGTCGCCAGCCAGACGGCGAATGAGGTCACAAATAACCAGCCCGTCCACTTAAGCGCCCCAATCGACGATCGCAAGTACCAGGGCCGCGCCGCGGCGAGCATTTGATCCAAACGATCCGCCGTGTGCTGTGCGCGGCGCAAATAGAGAGTGCCTACCCAGATTAGCGTCGCCACTGCCAGGAAGCTCAACTGCGGGCCCGGGCGAAACAGATCGGCCGGATTAATCGCCAGCACAATGATCGCGGCGCAGGCCAGAGAATTGAAGCCGACGCCGCGCCGGCCGGACCAAGCGGCAATGCAAATCAGGACTCCCAACACGGCTGCACGCACGACGGGCGGCTGCACTTCGGCCACCAGCGCATAGCCGACAACTACGGCAATGATGATCGCCAAGCCTGTGCGGCGCGATATCCATCCCATGCGCATCAGGCCCAAGAGGCCCACGGCCAAAATGGCCACGTTCACGCCCGACACGACCAGCACGTGGATTGTGCCGGTCACGAGATACGGCTCGGTCTGGTCGTAATGCAACCCCTCGCGCGCACCGAGCAGAATGGCGGCGGCCAGCGCGGCGTGCTGCGGCCCGACGTGCTGGTGCACGA
>DASXWB010000927.1:0-5574 GCA_036503915.1 Lacipirellulaceae bacterium
GGCGCGCTACGGCAAGGCAGCGCGTCGCCGAAGCCGATAATCGAGCGCTAATTCATCCTTCTCGGCGTCGGATAGGCTGCGATAGGAGTCGACCATCGCCTGAAAAGCGGCGTCATCTTGTTTGACCACTGGGACAAGTAGTATTTCCTGGCCGTGAACCTGACACAAGTGCCGGTAATTGACCGTTCCGTCGTTGACGGCAGTTTCGTGAATTGTTGCTGCCTGACCGCAGACTTCACACAGGTACTGACGCATAGTCAACCTTCCTTAATGCGACAATTCGGCCGCGCGGATGTTCCGGAACAATAAATTGGTCGAAGGATCGTGACCCTGTATCGCAATCACGCCCGGGCCGGCGCGGAACCCCTCTCGCGCATTCTTACTCGGCGGCCGCTCGTCGGTCCAGTCGCTCACCTGGTAGCCCTCGACCCACACGGCCATGTGCCGGCCGTCGGCCACGATCGTCTTGGTGAACCACTCATGATCGTCGGCCACAACGCGGCGGGCCGGCTGGCGGCGATAAATTCCGCCCGTGCCGAAATCGGCCGGCTTGGTGCGGTCGCCGCCCTCGAACACATTGTTGAGCTGGCTTTCGTAGCCGGCCCAGCGGCCTTCACGCAGCGTGCGAAAGAAGATGCCGCTGTTCAGTCCGTCGCCGTTAATCTTGCAATCCAGCTGCAATACGAAGTCGCCCAGCTCGCGCTCCGTTTCAATTTGGCCCGGCCCATCGAGAACCTGCAGCTCGCCACTATCGATCACCTCGAAACGGCTGTGCTCGGCGCGCTCCGTGCTCCAGCCTTCCAGATTGCGGCCATTGAACAACGGCTGCAAACCCAGCGGCCGCAGCCGAATGTTGCGAAACGCCACCGGCCCTTCACGCGACTGCAGACCAATGTGCCCGATGCTCACCGGCGACTCGTCGCCGTATTCGAACACGCGCTCACCGTCGAGCACGATCGTGATTTTGCCGGCCTCCGCCGTCACCTCGAACGAGTGCCACTGCCCAGCTACCGGAAATTTATCCTCCGGCAGCGAAGCCTTCTGCCGCCCAACCAGGCTGGCCGTTGGAAATGGGTTGTCGCGCGGCGCGATGTTCAGCTCATAACAATCGCTCGACGGGTTCTTGGGTTCCAGCGGCGTCCGCAGAAAGATGCCGCTGTTGGTGGTGGCATCAGGTGTTTTGAATTCGGCATGCAGCACATAATCGGCCCAGCGCGTCGTCGACGTCAAGAACCCCGGCTTCTCGCCGGCCGTGCGAACTTCGCCGTCGGCCACTTCCCACTCCGCCTCGCCCCTCGGCTTCCAGCCATACAACGTCTCGCCGTCAAACAACTCGATCCAGCCGTCGTCGAGAAGCTTGCGCTCCAACAGCTCTGGTTCGGCGCCGAGTGCTTTTGTCGAAATCCCAGCCGTCGTCATGAATGTCAGCAAATGCAAAATGCAAAATGTTAAATGCAAAATGCAAAATGGGGAAACAGCATGGAACATTTTGCATTGAACATTTTGCATTTTGCATTCTCCCACGCTGACGTTCCGACTCACTCCTCGATTTCCAGGCGCACTTCACCGATCAAACCGCCGGGCGGTAACTGTGCCGGGTCCCCGACCGTGCTTCGCATTGCGTCGAGGGCCGGATGATCGACGAAAATCTCGACCGCATTATGATCCTCTAATCGCTCGGTAATATCAAACCTTCCCGGTCCCTCGCCCGCGTGGACGAACCCGATGAGGTCCCCTTTCCAAACAATACAGGCTTCGGATCGAGGCGGCTCGACCACCAACCAGACCCGTTCGCCCGATTCCAATCCGGTGGGTTTTTGAAACGTGCGCCGATAGCGAACGCGGCCCAGAAACTCCGCGCCAAACAAGGCGGACCAATCCGCCGGCATCGTCATCCGCCCTGACGCCGGCAGGCTATTATTTTCCGGCCTGTAAGTGCCATCTGGCTGAGGAACAAATCGCTTCCACGCCTCAACCTGCCAGGGCCCGCGAAGCCGGATGGTGTGCATGCGACTGTTGTAGTTGCTCAATCCCGAACGGATTACATCATTCAGCCTAGGGTTGCGGCGAAGCCGCTACCCTAGGTTGCGAAACGCACATTGCATCCGCAACCCTGAAAGGGGTTGCGTCAATCCCACACGTAGTTTTCGTCAAAATCGATGTTGTATCGCAGAAGAAGAGCCCGAAACTCGTCTTGAAATGAAATCTTTCGATGATGCTCCACCTGGTTTGCAATGTAATCCTTTACTGCTTGAATTTGTGAGAACCCAATCGAAAAAATGCCGTAGCCACTCTGCCAGCTGAAATCCTGCGAGGCAGTGCTTTTGGTCTTAATCCACAACGAGGAGCCACGCTTGACCTCTTTCACCATTTCCGCCGCCTGACATGTGCGCGCAAGCGCACATAGCAAATGAACATGGTCTTCAACACCGCCGACAATGATCGGCTGGCAGTTCAAATTCGAAAGAATGCCGCCAAGGTAGCGATGCATCTCCTCGCGAAGGCCAAAGTCACGCAGGTAAGGGCGACGGTCCTTAGTAGAGAACACCGTGTGCACTAGGATTTTTGCCAAAGATTGCGGCATTTGATGACGATACGCCGCGCATTTCTCGGATGCAACCCTGTCAGGGTTGCAACATGGCGTTCGCACCTCGGACCCAGGGTAGCGGCTTCGCCGCAACCCTGGGCTAAATTGCTTGAATCCCGTTTGGGATTCAGCCTTCTCACTCCGCCATGAAATGCTGATTGACGCGTACCTGGCGGATCGCCCGGCTATCGGGCTCGTACACGCGCATGAGAACCTGCACGCCGCGCAGCGGCTTGTCGTAGGGCGGCGCCGTCTCGCGCTCGCCGACGTCGTCGACGCCCAGGCGAATGTCGTTATCGATCCGCGGCGGCGGGCCTGCGTTTTGATAATGTCCGAAATCTTCCAGCCCGTTGGTGCCTTCGTCGATCGATGGGCTAGCCGTAGGCTCTGCATTAAGGTCGGCCCATTGGCCATTCAGTACACCATCATTGTCCTCGTTCACGCCGTTGTTCTCATAATGGAACGACCAAGTGTCGTAAACGGCGTAGCCGGGGGCCAATTGGTTGCCGTAGATGTCGCTCAAGGCGCGCGGCTTGAAGAACCATGGGGTCGTCGCCGAGCCGGAGAATTTCGGATCGTTCATCATTCGCGGCGGGGTCAGCTGCGTGCTAAAGCCATAGCCCATGTCGACATACGCCCCCTGCCCCACAAAGGGAAACGCCGTGACGCCGCCGCCAATGCCGTTGTCGCTGGTGTTGTCGGCATGCAAATAGGCCGCAGTATAGCCGGCGTCGCTCGGCCCGATCACCACGCTCACCGGCGAATTCGCATCGCGGGGAACGTCCCGCACGCCAAACAAGGGCGCGCCCGGGTCATACACGCGCAGGTCGAACGCCAGAACGCTAGTCAACATCACATCCTGCCCGCGCCGCGCACCCCACAGCGGCACCGGCCCGTGGACGACGCGAATCACCCGGCCGTCATCGTTGAGCATTGCCTGCGCCGTTGCCGGAACGCCGCTCGGGGCACCTTCAATGAAAGCGAATGGTCGAGTATAAAAGCCATTTGGATTGATCAAATTTCCTGGATCAATCGTGTACGATACCGCCACGCCGCTAAGCGGCGGGATCGGCATCAAGTTGGCGACCGCCTCCGCCGTGCCGGAACTCCCAACTTCCGGATCAACGGCAAACGCCAGATCGCCGCTTCCCTGATACCCGCTGCCAAAAGACACTAGCGAATACGGGAAGATTCGCTTCGTTGGGTTGTTGCCGCCGCTGCCCGGAAATACGCCAAAATGCCCATAGCGATTCTCGCGCTTCGTCAGGTCGCCGAGCGTATTGGCCATGATCTTCCAGCGCTGGATGTTGTGGTCCCATTCCAGGCGAACCGACAGGTCGTAGCGATCTTGAAAGGCGATGAGCCCGGCAATTGCTCGTTCGACCTGAGTTTGGTCAACGTCGCGCGGCAACATGCGGACCAGCCCGGGCTCCGGTTTGAAGGAATCGCCATCGTGCTGGAATGTCGGCCGCACGTTAGTGCCCTGATAGGGGTTGAGCCACGGCGCGATCAGCAGGGTACGGCGATAAATTGTCCGCATTCCCGGCTCGCCGAAAAAGTTTTCAGGGTTTTCGCCCTCCAGCGGATTTTCAATGGCAAACCACACAACCTCCGCTAATGGCGACGTGATCGTGTCGATGTCCCAGCCTGGCGCGTTCGGGCTATCCTCGACGTTGAACGGCGCGGCTTGACTGGCATTGATCCGAACGTTTGCTGGCACGCGCCCTACAAACGGCTCGTGCTCGTTGCGCACCGTGAGCATGAGGATGTCGTCGTAGTCGCCCAGGCCGTTCACGGTGCTTATGACATTATTGCCGCTCTCTTGAACAAGCGATCCATCGTTGGCGCCTGGGATGATCGACTCGGCCGGATCGATTTCGTCAACGCTGCCGTTGCCGTCGGAATCGCGATTGCCATCCGTCAGCATGCTGGGAAACGCATCGCGATACTGCCCTTCGATGAGCTCGATGTAGCCGTGGTTCGACTCGGGCCGCTGCCAGGGCATCCCCGGGCACGTGGCCCCCTGCAAATCCTGCTGCAGCACGTTGCGCACATGGCGTATCTGGCCGCTCATCTCGGCCGTTGCCCGGCGGTTGCGCACGCTGCCCGAAATGTTGGCGAACAAAGTCACCACGGCGCCCATCATCACCAGCGTGATGGCCATCGCCACGAGCATCTCGACGATCGTGAAACCGCCGCGCTTGGAACAGGCCGACATGGCGGACAACGCCGTCAGCCCCCGGCTCTGCCGGGGGTTCTTCGGTACGGCAGCGCGAGTCCCTGGGAATAACCCCGGGCAGAGCCCGGGGCTGGCCGGCGAGTATGCATGTTCGAGACGAAAAAAACGCCACATAAGAAAAGCTCCTCGCATCCAACCGCGGCCCCAAGATGGCGGTCGGAACTCTGTCCTACCATTATTGCACCCCGTGGCGGCGCGTGTGTCAAGAAATGTAGGGTGGGTCGAGGTACGAGACCCACCAATTGCCCATTCCGCTGGCGGGTCTCGCGGACTCGACCCACCCTACGAATGCTCACTCCGCGAGCAGAATTCCGCTCGCGAAGCGAGAGGACTACGCTTTTCCTGCCCCGGGCGGCGGTGGAATCTGCCCTTCCAGGATCATCCGCCTCTCCCGCCGCGCGGCAATGAGCGACCAGACAATCGAAGTGCCCAAGAGAATCAAAATTACCAGCAGCGATTGCCACGGTTGTGGTTCCCAGAGATGGATGCCGAAGTACGTATCGACAAAATGAACAATCATTTTGACGCCAATGAAGATCAGCACCGCACTCAAACCGTAGGGCAGGTAGCGGAACAGGCCCATGACGCCGGCCAATAGGAAATACAGCGCCCGCAGGCCCATGATCGCAAACACGTTGGAGGTGAAGACGATAAATGGCTCCATCGGCGAATTGAGCGACTTGGTAATGCCGAATATGGCCGGCACGCTGTCGATCGCGAACACAACGTCGGTGCTTTCGATCACGAG
>DASXWB010000928.1:0-3078 GCA_036503915.1 Lacipirellulaceae bacterium
CGTTGCCGTCGACGCGCAGCCCCGGCAGATGGTAGGCATCGGCCCGGGCGGCAAACGTCGCTCCGCCGGTCGCCAGGTTGCGGTGCGTGCTGATGGCCCACTGGTTATCCACCACATGCAGCACGCAAGGCGGGCGAAACACCGATGCGAAATTCAGCGCGTAATGAAAATCGCCTTGCGCGGCCGTGCCGTCGCCCACCCAGCCGCCCGCAACTTGCCGCTGGCCGCGGTAGGCGAACGCCATCGCGGCCCCGACGGCCTGCGGCAGCTGGGTGCCCACAGGACTGGAGATCGAAACGACGTTCCCGGGCCGCCAGCTGTAGTGAACTGGCATCTGGCGGCCCTTCGCGTTGTCGTATCGATTGCCGATCAACTGGCACATCATCACCATCAGCGGCATGCCGCGCACCAGGAACAGCCCGGGCTGCCGGTAGGTGGGAAAGAGCATGTCGTGCTGCGCGTAGGCCATGGCGGCGGCGACGGCTGCCGCCTCTTCGCCCTTGCTCGACACATAGAATGCCAATCGGCCCTGCCGCTGCATGGCGACCATTCGTGCGTCAAAATGCCGCGTGCGAAGCATTATCTCCAAGCCGCTGCGAAGCTGCTGCGCGCTAAGCGGTGGCCTCCAGGGTCCGGCAGCTCCACCGTCGTCGGCCAGCACCCGGACAAGCGCGCTTGCGTGCCCGCGAAGCTCATGGTGCGAGGCGAGCGTGTCGGGGCAGGGCAGGTCGCCCGGTTGATGTTCGAGATGCCCGAATCGCGGCAGGTCGCCCGGCCGATGCGGCGCGGTGGGCACGTGCATCACCATCGGCAACGGATCCTTGAGCGGCGCCGCAATTAGCGAGCCCGGATGCGCTTTGCCGATGAGTTGCGATGAGTCGTCCATGACTCGTCCTGGGCGAGGGAAATCTATTTGGGATGCGGCGGCGCGATCCTTCGGCCGGTACGTGCTTCTTCCAACAAGAGGCCCGCGCGATACGAGCTGCGCACGAGCGGGCCGGCCGCAACCGCGCGGAAACCAAGTTCCCGCGCCTCAACCGCCCACATTTCAAACTGCGCGGGCGGCACGAAGCGGTCGACGGGCAGAAACCGATCGCTGGGGCGGCCTGGTGCCAGGTACTGGCCTAGTGTCAACATGTCGACACCGGCGCTACGCAATTTGCGCGTTGCGTCCGTCACTTCGTCATCCGACTCACCCAGGCCCACCATGATGCTGCTTTTGGTCCAAACCTCGGGGCGCAATTGCTTCGCGCGGCGGAGTACTTGAAGGCTTTGTTCGAACGATGCCCGCGGATCGCGCACCAGCGCGTCAAGACGGGGAACGCATTCGACGTTGTGCGCGAAGACGGCGAGCGGCGCTCCGGCCAATAGATTCTCTAGCGCCCCCTGGTCGCCGCCCAAGTCGCTGGAAAGAAGCTCGATGGTAACGTGCGGCAGTCGTTCGTGGACCCCATCGACGCACTTTCGATAGTGGCCGGCGCCGCCATCGGGCAGATCATCACGATTCACAACCGTGATGACTACGTGCGATAATCTCATGCGCTCGACGGCTGCCGCGAGATGCTCCGGTTCGTTCGGATCGGGCGGCTCTGGATTACGAGTCGTCGCGACGCTGCAGAACCGGCAGCCGCGCGTGCACTCGTTGCCGGCTACCATGAACGTCGCCGTGCCGCGCGACCAGCAGTCATTCAGATTTGGGCAGCGAGCTTCTTCGCAGACCGTGTGCAGCCAGTTCTCCGCCACTGCATGGTGAGTCGCGTTGAGGATCGCCAGCGGCTCGCCGACCGGCAAGTTAACGCGCATCCAGCTCGGCAATCGCGGTCGCCCGACCGGCTTGTCGTCGATTGTGGACGAACGAGACATCAGTGGACTCAGTGTTGAGTATGGATTTGGTGCCAGCTAGCCGCGGAAGTGTAGCGAAAACTCCGCAGCCGACCAATGGCGGGCCCGCCGGCAAGCATCCGCAATCCCCGCGTTAACTCAATGCTAGCGTACGCCTTCAAAAAAGAAACGCCGCTGTGCGGGCGCTGGGGCAACGCCCCAAAAAATGTAGCTGATACTAGGCCGCTGCTCCAGCCAGCCTGAAAACGACGCATCGCAACGCTTGCCGTTCGGCTCGTAGTACCTGCACCTAGCCAGTCAGGCCCTCGAACAGCGGCGTCGACAGATAGCGTTCTCCAAGGCTCGGAATGATCACGCAGATGCGCTTGCCCTTGTATTCCGGCCGAGCGGCCACTTTCGCTGCGGCGCACACATTCGCGCCGCTGGAGATGCCCGCCACGATGCCCTCTTCCTTAGCCAGGCGTCGCGACCATTGAAACGCCTCTTCGTTCGTCACGGTAATCGTCTCGTCGACGAGCGTCGTATCCAGGTTCTTGGGAATGAATCCGGCGCCGATTCCCTGGATCATGTGCTTGCCCGGCTTACCGCCGGAGATCACAGGCGAATCGGCCGGCTCGACTGCAATCGCCTTGAAGTTGGGGTTCTTTGGCTTGATGTAGCGCGCCACACCCGTGATCGTTCCGCCGGTGCCGACGCCGGCGACGAGCGCGTCGATATTGCGGCCGGAGTCTTCCCAAATTTCTGGCCCGGTGGTCTTTTCGTGAATGGCCGGGTTGGCCGGGTTGTCGAATTGCTGAGGCATCCAGGCGTTCGGCGTTTTGTCGACCAGCTCGGCTGCCTTGGCGATTGCGCCCTTCATGCCGTCGGCAGCCGGCGTCAGCACAAGCTCGGCGCCCATGAATCGCAATAACGCACGCCGTTCGACCGACATCGACTCCGGCATCGTCAGGATGAGCTTATAGCCCTTCGCGGCGCACACGAACGCGAGGGCGATGCCCGTGTTGCCACTGGTTGGTTCGATAATGACGGTGTCTTTCTTGACTTTGCCGTCGCGCTCGCCGGCTTCGATCATCGCGGCGCCGATACGATCCTTCACGCTATTGAGCGGTTGAAAGAACTCGCACTTGGCGAAAACAGTGGCCTGACCCGCGGGGACCAACCGATTGAGGCGGATCATCGGCGTATCGCCGATGGCTTGGGCGACGTTATCGAAAGTTTTGTTACGAGGCATGCTGG
>DASXWB010000929.1:0-1749 GCA_036503915.1 Lacipirellulaceae bacterium
GAATGAACGTGGGCAGAAAAACGTCTGGGGCATTTGCCATTTCTAGGCTTCAGCGAAGACACATTTTGCGCATGCTCTCGCGACGCTGTTTATTTGCCGTTTTAATGGCAGCTCTGCCGCCGAGTACGGCGGACGCGTACTTTCCCGACGAGCGGTGGACTGTCACGGCCTCGGGGACGACCGGCGCAGTGGGCATGCCAATCACTTTAACATGGAGCTTGGTACCGGATGGTACCGCAATCCGTAATGGCGGCCCAAGCAACCTGGTGAATTACTTCGATGATTTGTTCGGTAGCAACACGAGCGGCGACTTGACGCAACGAGCGTGGTTTCATGTTATCGAGGAATCGTTTGATCGTTGGAGTCAATTGAGCGGAATCACGTTTGTCTATGAACCGAATGACGACGGCCCCAGGTTGCAGGATTTCAGCGGCTATCTCGGGGTCCGCGGTGACGTGCGGATTGGCGGAACTTTTGTCGACGGCCCAACTGGTACGCTGGCTTACTCGTCGCTCCCCGATGGCGGCGACATCGTCTTCGACACGGGTGAAACGAATCTCCTTATGGATTCCGCCCACAATTATCGCCGATTTCGCAACACCCTCATGCACGAATTGGGACATGCGTTCGGCCTGCTGCACATTGAGTCGTCGACCGACGCCCTGTTGATGGAACCATTCATCAGCAGTTCCATCGATGGGCCGCAACTCGACGACATCCGCGGCATCCAGGCGTTGTATGGAGATCCATTTGAAAAAAGCCATGAAGGTCTAGGCAATGACATCTTTGAGCGGGCAACCAGGCTCGGCTCTCTTCCCTTCGGTGGCGGGCTAGAAATCGGGACGGATGGAGTTGGCGGGCAATCCGTCGACCCGACCGAAACTGACTTCGTTAGCATCGCCAACCGCTCCGACGTCGACTTCTATTCGTTTACGACTTCAGCGCCAGCCCTGTTGAACGCCTTTCTTAAGCCGCTCGGCGGTGTGTTCAGTCAGGGCCTAGAAGAGGACACGCAATCGTTGTTTGATGCAAACGCACGAAGCAATCTTTCACTGTCAGTCTTTGCCGATGACGGCACTACACTGCTCAGTTTTGCGAACGCCGCAGGCAACGGTCAGGTTGAATCGATTTCCGACCTCACTTTAGCAACTGCGGGAACCTACTACGTACGGGTCACAGGTGCGTCGCTCAATGTGCAGCTTTACCAACTGCAGTTATCGGCAATGGCTTTGTCCTTCGGATGTTGCGGGGATTACAATCACGACGGAGCCATCGATGCGGCGGACTACGTCTTGTGGCGAAAGAACGATGGCACGCAAGACGGATATAACACTTGGCGGGCCAACATTGGCCGAACAGCAGGTGGCGGCGCCATGTCTAAAGCGACAGCGCCGGAACCGGCGACCGCCAGACTGATTGTTCTGGGTGCAGCCATTGGATGCTGGAGCACTCGGTCCACACGCCGTGCGCGTTCCAAAACTCGTTTTGCGTGACACATGCTAAAAATCCACCGTTTTTGAACCGCTAACGCGTGGTTCTCCCGGCCGTAGCAAAGTCGGCCGCCTCGATCGAAGCATCGCAATGCGCCGCCGGCACGCCTCGTGGGTTAACCAACTCCCCTCCCCGTACAGAACCTATTTACGAACTTTTGCGCGAGAGCGCAAATTCGTAAATCGTTGAGAGGCAGGAGATTAGCGAGTTCGAGTCCTATCCGATAGGGTAGGGGCGAATAGGACGGATCACGAACTT
>DASXWB010000930.1:0-12120 GCA_036503915.1 Lacipirellulaceae bacterium
ACTGATCTTTTGTTTTTCAAGTTAGAGACGCGACTCGATGCGAAGCGCAGGAACGTCGGCCGTTCGTCACTCAAGCTGATCGAGGACGCCCGCGCAGCGGATGCGCAGATCGTTGCGGGCATTCCGTACGCATGGGACATGCCCGTGTGGCTGGCAAGCAGCGAACTGGACGCCGTTTGTTTGATCAACCACCATGCACTTCGCGACGGAGTAGTGGACAACGAAAAAGACGGCCGGCCGCGCGACCGTTCACTCTTTCCTGGTCGCACCGGAAACGGCCGCTGGGCGGAGGCCGTGTATTATCACATTTTGAACTGCGGCCTGCGAATCGCGCCGGCCGCCGGCAGCGGCTCGGGCATGAACGACAATCCCGTGGGCACCAATCGCGTTTACGTTTACTGTGGCCAAAAGTTTTCGAACGAGTCGTGGTGGGAAGGATTGGAAGCGGGCCGGGTTTTCGTCACCAATGGCCCGCTGCTGCGGCCGATGGTCGAAGGCCAACCGCCCGGGCACGTGTTTCGCCTTGCTGAAGGCGAAACGCTCACGCTGGAAATTGCGATTGAGCTGGCAACACGCGTTCCGGTCGAGTATCTGCAAATCGTCAAGAACGGCATTGTGGAGAATGAGGTGCGGCTGGCCGACTGGACAAAGCAGAAGGGCCGCCTGCCGCCGCTGCAATTCGACGATAGCGGCTGGTTTTTGATCCGCGCCGTGACCACGAACGAGCGGACCTATCAATTCGCATCGACCGGTCCGTACTACGTGGAGAAGGCGGGCCGACCGCGCGTGAGCCGCCGCAGCGTGCAATTCTTCTTGGATTGGATCGCGGCTGCCGACGCGCGCGTCCGCGAGTTGTCGGAGCTTGATAACGACGCGCGGCAAGCGCTGCTAGCAGAGCACCAATCAGCGCGGAGGTACTTTGAGGAGCTTCGGGAGGCGGCCAACGAGGACTAATTGCCCGCGGCATTTTCATTTGCCGGTTTCGCAACTCAGCTATGTGTCACATTTTGCCGAAGATCAATGAATTGGGAGACGCGCTAACATCAAACCCGCGGGGCGTCGAGTGGGGCACCCGGCAGGCGGTTTTTGCCGGATGCCGGGTCCGCTGAATTTAAGCCCCGCCGCTAATTGCTATTCAAAAGCTCCTTCGATGGGTGGATTCGCACATCGTGCTGTTGCCATGCTCAATGCGCCTTGCGCCGGCGTGTCAACGTCGTCGGCTGCCAGGCCGATTAATTCGCTCACGATGCTGCGGAAATCGCTGCTGTTTGCCGAGCTGTCGAACATTGCCTATCTCGGTCGCGCCGAAGCCGGGCAGCATGCCTACGCGATGGGCTTTCCGGAAGTTCGCTTTTATGAGCGCGACGGCGCGCAGGCCTATATCTTCGCCAATCGCGATGACGCAGTGGTCACTTGCCGCGGCACCGAGCCGCACGATTGGAACGATGTTCGGGCCGACCTCAATCTGAGCATCGTGGTCGGCGAGACGGTCGGCTGGGTGCATCGCGGGTTCAAGCAGGAAGTCGACGACCTGTGGCCGCGCCTGGAGCAAGCGCTGGCCAGCAACCGACGCGCGCTGTGGTTCACCGGCCATTCACTGGGCGGCGCTATGGCAGCGATTTGTGCCGGCCGCTGCACACTCTCGTCAATCCGCTCGAATCCTTGCGCACTGTTCACGTTTGGCAGCCCGCGAATTGGCAACTGGCGGTACGTGAACTACGTGCAAATGGAAGCGTATCGCTGGGTCAACAATAACGACATTATCGCGCGTCTGCCGCCGGCATGGCTTGGCTTTCGGCACAAGGGTCAGGAAATCTATCTCAACGCCTACGGCAAGATTCGCCGCCTCACGCCGTGGCAGCGAGTGAAGGACCGCTGGCGCGGCTTCGTACGCGGCCTGCGCGAGGGCAGCTTTGATCATTTCGCGGACCATTCGATCGGGCGTTATATCGAGCACATCCGCGCGGCAGTCGTGGAAGAGGAAGCTGCAACCGCGCCGTGGCGGCGAGCGCACATCGAATCCGCGGCGCTGCCGCTTCGCACCGCGGCCTAATTCGCCAAAGCATCAACGGGCCGCGGTGCGCTTTCGCTTTTTACGCTTTTGGCGGTCGGGCATGGGCAGGCCGTTGCCGCCGACCGCCGCCGCGATCGCGTCGAAGGCGGCTGGAACACCCTCTTCCGATTCGGCCGCTTCTTCGCGCGCTGCTGCCAGCGCGAGCAGCTCGCTTTGACTGCGGCGCGGCGGCTTGTCGGCAGCCGCTACGCGCTGGTACGTTCCATCGGGCCGCAACATTCGCGTGCGCATTGTGTCCTCAAGATACGTGGGAATGATCTCTTCGACGATTCGCCGACGCAGGTTCTCCGCTTCGACCGGGAACATCACCTCGACGCGGCGCTCAAAGTTTCGCGGCATCCAGTCGGCGCTGCTGAGAAACACCTGCTGCTTCGAGCCTTCGCCGAACACGAGGATGCGGCTGTGCTCGAGAAACCGGTCGACGACGCTGTACACGCGAATCGTGTCGGAAATTCCGGCCAGCCCCGGTCGCAGGCAGCAGATGCCGCGAATCATAAGATCAATCGGAACGCCGGCCTGGCTCGCCCGATATAGCGCCTCGATGGTTTGCCGGTCGACAAGCGAGTTGAGCTTGGCGATGATTCGCGCGCGTTTGCCTTCGCGGGCCCGCTGGGCCTGCTCGTTGATCAGCTCGATCGTGCGGCGCTTCAAGTCACTCGGCGCGACTACCAGCTTTTGCCATTCGTGTTTCTGTGAGTACCCGGTGAGGAAATTGAACAGCGCCGAAACGTCGTCGGCCATGACTTTATCGGCCGTAAACAGCCCCAAGTCGGTGTAGACCAGCGCCGTGTTCGGGTTGTAGTTGCCGGTGCTGAGGTGCACATAGCGGCGAACTTTCTTGCCCTCCTTGCGGACGACCATCGCCAGCTTGCAGTGCGTCTTGAGGCCCATGAAGCCAAACACAACGTGCACGCCGGCCCGCTCCAAATGACGGGCCCAGATGATGTTGTTCGCCTCGTCGAAGCGCGCTTTCAGCTCCACCAGCGCGGTGACATGCTTGCCGTTCTCAGCCGCTTCGGCCAGTGCCCGCACGATCGGGCTGTCGCCGCTGGTGCGGTAAAGCGTTTGCTTGATGGCCAGCACCTGCGGATCGCGGGCCGCCTGCTCGATGAAATCCAGAACCGGCATGAACGATTCGTAGGGATGATGCAGCAGGATGTCTCGCTCGGCAATTTCGGCAAATAAGTCGTCGTAGTCCAAAAGCCCCACCGGGAAGCGCGGCACAATCGGCGGATCGCGCAGATCTTTGCGATCGACCGCGGGCGGCAACTCGAACAGGCAGCTCATGTCGAGAGGCCCATGAATTTCGTAGACCTCGTTGTATCCGGCCTCTGTGAGGTTGGCCTTCGTATCGTGATGCAGCTCCTCCTCGTTCACGAGCATCTTGAGCAAGTTCGGATTCATGCCAGCTGAGATTTCCAGCCGAACTGCCTCAGTCCGCTGCCGGGCGCGCAGCCGCGACTCGATGGAACGGAGCAGATCGTCGGCCTCCTGTTCCAAGAGGTTTACGTCCATGTCGCGCGTCAGGCGGAACGTGGCGTGATCGACGATGCGATAGCCGCCGAACAGATCGGGCAGGCGACTGGCGATGAGATCATCCAGCAGTATGAAGTTCTGCTTATCCTCCGGCACGACGGGCACAAAGCGCGGCAACACCTGCGGCACTTGCACTACGGCGAACAGCCGTGGTGGGCCGATGCCGCTCATCCGCTCGAGCATCGCCGCCAGGTACAAGCCGCGGTTGTGGAAGCGCGGGCTCGGGTGTGCCGGATCGATCGCCATCGGCGTCAGTACCGGAAACACGGCCTGGCGAAAGTACTTGTCGAGCGACTTTTCGGTTTTCGACTCCAGCTCCTTCACCTTGTGGATGCGGATGCCGGCGGCGGCCAGCGCCGGAACGATCGATTCGTTCCAGCACTTGTACTGCTGGGCCACTAGCTGCTCGGTGCGGCGGGCGATCCGCTGCAGCTGCGCCAGCGGCCTCAGGCCGTCGGCGGGCGGGTCCTGCGGCAGCATGTCGCCGAAAGCTTGCTCGCGCAAACCGGCGACGCGGACCATGAAGAATTCGTCCAAGTTCGAAGCGAAGATCGCCAGGAACTTCACGCGTTCCAAAAGAGGGTTGTTCACGTCCTCGGCTTCTTCCAGCACGCGCGCATTGAACTCCAGCCAGCTCAATTCGCGGTTGATGAAGTGCTCCGGCAGAAACGGCTCTTGGACGGTGCTCATACCTTCATCTTACCATTTTCGTAAACTGCCCGGATTGCGGCCTAAGAAGCGGGGAATCGACATTATGGCGTCGAAATATCGGTACTGCGTTTGGGTGGTTCGGGATAAGCCGCTGACTTTTGCCCCCACTAAATTATTTTCTTTTTCTCGTGGGGCGAAATTGGCCAGTTTCGCCCAGCGTCCCCGCGCGCAAGTCGTTTGCTGGTTGAACGTTGGAATGTGGCGGTTGGGGCGAAAGTGTTTGAATTTCGCCCCGCGGGTGTGGCAAAATTGTTTCCAGGCGGGACGAAATTCGTCAGGCACTTCAAGGTGACGCATCAGATGTCCCAAACTCCCCCCACATACTTTTGGACATCTGATGCGATTTCGAGACACCAAGCATCAACCTCCGGTCGGCGCGCAGCGGTAGCGCAGGCCGCTCGATGAACGGCCGGCTGCTGGTGCTTCGCCAAAAGCTGAGAGCTAACAGCTTATGGCTATTAGTTGCCTATATATGAACTAATGAACAGTATAGCGGATCGGGTGGCCAAATTCAATGAGAGATTTGGCGACTTCGTGCCGTCGACGTTCAGCGCGCGGCGGTGGCAGTTACGAGGTAGTTAGCCACCCAGGGCGTAGCGATAAAGCCCAGCAGGAAGAGGCCGACGAGCAGGCTGCCTGCATCATGGCCAATCGCTGAGAAGACAATCGCCAGCGTGCCGACGGCCGCCATCGCGGCGGCAAAGGAGGTCATCGACCGGCGCGGCCAACCGACATCGCAATGGTAGACCGTCACCAAGGGAAGCGCCATGCCGGCGGCAAACCCGGCCACCAGAAACGCAACCGGCACATCCCAGGCGAGGTGGACCACGACCGCCACGACAAACACGGCCAGGCACAGTCCGAACCAGTTGGATGCCCGTCGCTGATCGCGCGAGAGCGCGTACCTTCCAAATTTATTGAAACGCAGGAGCAGGTTAAACAGCGGATACGCGAACCAGGTCATGAGCGCAAAGACGATGTACAACCAGATCAGAGGCTCAATCCACGGTTGCGGCTGGGCGCGTTGCAAACCGTGCAGGAATCGGTAACCGATGTATCCGCCGATGATGACACTCCAGCGGGCGGTGTTGCTCAAGCGGGCCATCCACAGAAAGTAGGCCAGCATCCAGCGGTAAATTGGATTGCGGGCCTTGAGCGCTTCGACGATTCCCTGCTGGGCGTATTCGAACGTCGGCGCGATCCGCAGCGCCTCGCGGAAGTGCTCCAAAGCTTGGCGCGGCTTGCCCTGATGCAAGAGGGCCCAGCCCTTGTTCGTGTGGGCCATCGGGTTGTCGGCGTCGCGTGCCAGGAGCTGGTCGGTGGAAGCGACCGCCTCGCCTTGCCGGCCGAGCTTCGTGAGCGCCATCGAGCGCAGGTGATTGCAGGCCTGGTGTTCGGCGTCGAGCGCGAGGCCCTCCGTTGCCGCGTCGAACGCCGGCTGCCATTTGCGCTGGCTGAAAAGTGTGGCCGCCAGCCGGGCGCGATAGTCGGCATCGAGCGGCTCCAGCCGCACAGCCTCACGAGCAGATGCCTCCGCCTCGGCATACCGCTTGCGGTGCTCCAGCACCACCGAGCGGCAATGATGCGCGTAAGCCCAATCGGGCTCAAGCGTAATCGCCTCTTCGGCCTCGTGCTGCGCTTCTTCAAGCTTGTCCTGCTCGGCCAGGCAAATCGCCAAAAGCGCATGCGCCGCCGCATCGCTTGGACTTTCGCCGAGCGCGCGGCGCAGCTCTTTTTCGGCCTCGGCGTATCGAGAATGCTGCAGGAGGAATTGCGCGCGGGTGAGATTTTGGTTCATGCCAGCCAGCGGACACCGTCCTGAGGACTAGAGGCGATATCGCGTTAATGCGAATGATAAAGGCAGAGAGAGCGTCCAGCAAAAAAGCGCCGTAAGGGGTTGATACGGTTTCTCCAAAAATGCAAAAGCAATTGCAACCGGTGAGATGACAAATAATAGCCCGACTGCCGCGAACACAACACCTTCGACAAAATTGAGCTTTCTAAGGAATATCAGAATTAGCTCCACATGCGGCGCGAAACCGAGAAACATGAGGGCGAAAACAGGATTTAGTGCGCTGGTGGCGGCAATGACCGACACGATCCAATGCCAGACTAATGACAGAGCGATCCGCGATGGTTCTGGAATCAAGCGGTACCAGGCGATATCTAAGTCTCGTCGAAATGCAATCTTGCCGGCGGCAAGGGCTAACATATCGACCGTTACCGGCAATGCCAACCAGTTCAGCGCGATCAGGAAAATAGGCAACGTGATGTACGGGTGCGACGATAGATAAAACGAAAGCGCCAGAAACAACGCGGTCAGCATCGAAAGGAAGGTCCACCGGCGCGCCGCGGGCCAAGTGTGTAAGCGTACCAAATAGGGGTCGATGAGGCGCCACGGCCAAAGCAAGCGGCCGTAGGCCTTGGCGAGCGCATCGCGGTCGTTATTGGCAATGGGATTGAGGCGCCGAGCCTCGCGCAAAAAACTGCGCGCCTCTTGCGCGTCTCCAGAGTGAAGCGTGAGTTTACCAAGCGCATGATGCGCGGCCGGATTTTCCGGTTGAATTGCGAGCGCGTGCCGCAGATACTCTTGCGCCTCGTGCTGGCGGCCCATGGCGGATAAGGCCTTCGCGCGCAATAGCAACAAAGGAATGTGCCGCGCGTCCAGCGCAAGACCCTCATCTGCGATGCGGCAGCATTCGAGGAAGCGTTTTCGATCGAATTGAATTTCAGCGAGCCGACAGTAGTGGCTGGCCGAGGGCTCAATCCTCAGCGCCTCACGGATCGCTTCCTCGGCTGCTGCGGGCCGTTGCTGGCTACTTCGAACACAGCTTAGCACGTAGTAACCGTAAGCCAGTGCTGGATCCTGGCCGAGCGATTCGACGACATCACGTGCGGCGCTCCGCACTCGGCCCAGGTTCAGCCACGATGCCGCTCGCATTGCAAGCGCCCGAGCGGAATGGGGCTCGTCGGCTAAAGCGGCCGTGAAAGCGTCTACCGCCTCGCGATACCGCCTGAGCTGAAACAGCATCGTACCGCGCTCGTAGTGCCTGCCCATGCTTCAGGCCCTACATCTTTAGATACTTGAGAATATCGTCGTACACCCCGCCCTGGTTGCTGTAAAGCGCGTAGTTGCGCGCGGTGGCGAACCACTCGCGCGTGGAAGGTTTTATACCGCCGGCGGCGGCCAACAGGTCCTTGGTGCGCAGCGGCTGGAGCTGGCCCGATTTCATCGCGTCGCGAAGCTTCGCTTCGACGGCCTGGTCGACGACCGCTTTCAAATCGGCGCCGGAGAAGTCGGCCGTTTTCTTGGCCAGCTGGTCGAAGTCGATGCTGTCGCTCGGTTTGCCGGTGAGCATGAGGCGCAGGATCGCGGCGCGGGCCGGCGCGTCGGGCGGCGGCACGAACACGATCCGATCGAACCGGCCGGGGCGGCGGAAAGCGTTGTCGAGGTGCCACGGAGCATTTGTGGCTGCGAGGATCAGTACGCCCTCGTTCCCTGCGTCGACGCCGTCCAGCTCGGCCAAGAATTGATTGATCAGATGCCGGCCGCCGCTGTGGCGCATGTCGGCCCGGCTTGCGCCAAGCGCGTCCACTTCGTCAAAGAACAGCACGCACGGCCGGTTGCGGCGCGCCTGCTCGAACAGCTCGTGCAAGTTCTTCTCGCTGCTGCCGATCCACATGTCGAGCACATCGCTGATACCGATCGAAAGAAAGCCGGCCTTCACTTCGCCGGCAGTGGCCCGGGCCAGATAGGTTTTGCCGCAGCCGGGCGGGCCGTACATGAGGATGCCGCCGCCCACCTTCTTGCCGTACGCTTGAAACATCTCAGGATGCTCAAGCGGCAAGATGATCTTCATGCGGATCTCTTCCTTGACCGGTTCCATGCCGCCTACGTCGTTGAACGTCGTTTTGGGCCGTTCGATGTCGGCTTCGAAGTGCCCCGGCTGGTCGCCGGCGCGCTGGCGAATTCGGCCGTCGATGACTTCGTCATCGTCGTAGTCGGCCGCCGCGCGAGTGATACCCAGCTCGCGGGCCAGCTCTGCATCGGCAACCGCGGCGTCGATCTCGACGCCTTGCCGATACGCGTACGCTGCGCGCTGCGGCTCGCCGGCGCGAATCAGAAGTTTCGCATGCCAGATATAAGCGGCAGCCGGCGGATCCGACGCTTCCAGCAAGTCCTCAATAATGACCAGCGCCGGTGAGTTCTTTTGCTGCTGATAATACGCGCCCGCGAGGCCAAGCTTCAACTCGATGTTATGAGGCGCGATGGCTAGTGCCTCACGATACGCCGCTTCCGCTTCATCGAATCGGCCCAGCTTGAGCAGCGATTCGGCCAGGTGCTTGTGCAGCGGAATGTTGGTGGGCGATACGCGGAGCGCCTCGCGCAATGCGTTGATGGCGTCGTCGGATGGAACCATAATTTGCCGGGATGAAACGTGAGCGGTTTCAAGATAGATTAACGTGGCTCTGTGTGCGCAGACAGGGTATTTTTGGACGCTTGAGTGCCCCGCCTTGAAGCCAAGGTTTGCATCACTCGCGCACCGATGCCACCTGGGCCGACCCCGGGGAGCGCGCGGGCTGCTTGCCCTCATTTACGCTCGGGCCGATTAGCTCGCGCAGCTCGTCTTCGTCGAGCACCTCGCGCTCCAGCAATGTTTCGGCCAGTTTTCGCAGCTTGCCGGCGTGCTGCTGTAGCAGGCGTTTCGCGCGATCCTCGGCGGCGTGCAGCACCTTGGCCACCTCTTCATCGATCACCTGGGCGGTGTGCTCGCTGAACTGGCGCTCGTGCTGGGCGATTTCGCGGCCCAAAAACGGATGATCTTCGCTGATGTGATAGGCCACGGGGCCGAGCCGCTCGCTCATTCCCCAATGAGTCACCATGCGGCGTGCCAGGCGCGTGGCCTCCTGCAAGTCGTTCTCGGCGCCCGCGCTGAATTCGTCGAACTGTATTTTCTCAGCGGCCCGGCCGCCGAGCAGCATCGCCAGCCGAGCGCCGAGATCGCTCTGCGAAATGTTGTATCGCTCCTCTTCGGGCACGATCTGCGTGACGCCCAGAGTGCGGCCGCGCGGCATGACCGTGACCTTGTGAACACGATCGCAGCCGGGCGTGAACCAGGCCAGGATCGCATGCCCCGCCTCATGATAGGCGGTGATCAACTTTTCTTCCTCGTTAAGCACGTCCTCGCGCGCCGGTCCCATGAGAACTTTATCGCGCGCATACTCGAAATCGCTCATGCGCACGACGTTCTGATCGTTGCGCGTGGCCCACAGCGCGGCTTCATTCACCAGGTTGCGGATGTCCGCGCCGGTCATGCCGATCGTGGCGCGCGACAGCCGCTCGAAATCGACATCGTCCGACAGCGGCACACCGTGCGAATGAACCTCAAACAGCTGGCGCCGGCCGGCCAGCGTCGGCCGGTCCACCGTGATATGCCGGTCGAACCGGCCCGGCCGCAATAGCGCCGGATCGAGCACGTCGGGCCGGTTGGTGGCGGCCAGCACGATCACCGTGCTGGTGGGGCTGAAGCCGTCCATCTCGCTGAGGATCTGGTTGAGCGTCTGCTCGCGCTCGTCGTGTCCGCCGCCGAGGCCGGCGCCGCGCTGTCGGCCAATGGCGTCGACTTCATCGATGAACAAGATGGCGGGCGCGTTGGCCTGGGCCGTTTGGAACATGTCCCGCACGCGTCCGGCGCCGACGCCCACAAACAACTGAATGAACTCCGAGCCGTTGATGGAAAAGAACGGCACGCCGGCCTCGCCGGCCACGGCCTTGGCAAGCAGCGTCTTGCCAGTGCCCGGCGGCCCCATGAGGAGCACACCTTTGGGCACGCGGGCGCCGAGCCGCTGAAATTTCGCCGGGTCGCGCAGGAAGTCGACAATCTCCTGCAAATCGGCTTTCACGTTGCCCAAACCGGCCACGTCCTTGAATGTAACTCGCCCTTGATCGGCCTCGTACCGGCGGGCAGGGCTGCGCAAGACGCCGCTCAGCATCCCGCCGCCAAGCATCTGGTCGCGAGCCCGCCGTGCCATGGACCAGCCGCCAAAAAGCAATACCGCCAATAGGCCCAGCCACACCAACAGCAGCACCTGGCTGTAATCGGTTGGCGGGCGGCTCGTAACGTCGACTTTCGCGTCGATCAGCGCCTTGCGCAGCTCGGCGTCCACCTCCGGGCTAAGCAGGTTGACGAAGAAATTCTTTGGCAAGCGGCGCGGGGCTTTGTCTGCCTGCGACTCGTTTTTCCCGGCGGAATCGGCCGGCTGCCGGGTAGCGGTGGGTGAAGGCGGCGGCTCGACGAATTCCCCAAAGGCCTTCTGGCCGCGAATCTCCAACGACTTAATATTGCGGGCCTGGAGCTGCTTGTGAAAAAACGTGTATTTGATTTCCGCGCTGTCGTCGACAAACCACCGCGAGCCAATGAAAACCAGGAATAAGACCAACAGCGCGATCATCCACGCTGCCGCGGCCGGCGGGCGAAGACGCGGCCGCTCCTTTGGATCTTTTGGCTTGTGCGGTGTAACGGGCGGCGTCATGGGCAAATCGCTGTGGCAGGCAGTTGGCAGCTTCGGTGAAGGCCGGCAGCCCTCGCGGCCCCGCAGGGTCGATTCAAAAACATAGGGCGGCGGCAATGGCCAAGAAATTGTACCGCCTAATTCGGTGCCGACGAAGCGGCACACTAGTGAATGGTCAACTAAAAAGTGATGGGTGGCATGCTCTCGCGGCGCAGCCGCGTGAGCATGTTCTGCAGAAATTCATGCCTACGCCGCTGCGCGGCGAACGCATGCCACACGTCGATAAAGCGCCTTAGTCCCTTGCTTGCGATTCGGGCAATAGATGACCGCTTCCGACGCTTATCCCTCGTTTGACTGCGAGACGAGCTTGCCGTCGTCGTATTGCTGGACGATCGTGCGGCCGTCTTTAAGCCACAGCGTGCGCGTTCCGTCGAGCTTGCCATCCGTATAGGAAACTTCGACGCGCTTCTCGCCGTCTTCATCCCACTCCATGCTCGTGCCATCGAGCTTGCCTGCCTTGAAGCCGATCTGTTGCCGCTGCTTGCCGTTATCGTACCAGAATTTCCAAACGCCCTCGGGATTCCCGTCCACGTAATGCTCCTCGCGCAACGGGGTCTTTCCCGATTTGTCGTAGGTAACCCACTCGCCGTGACGCTGGCCGTTGCGGAAGCTGCGCTTGGCCGCGAGCGTGCCGTCGGCCCGAAAAACCTCCCAAGCGCCGTCGGGCTGGCCGTTGTTGTACGTCGCCTTGCGATTTTGCTGACCGTTTTCGTGGTAGAAAGTCCATCCGCCGTGCTGCCGGCCGTTGCGGAATTCGCCTTCGACAAATAACTGCTCGTTCGGATAGAACTCGCGATAGACGCCGTCGGCCTCAAAGTGATTGTCCGAGTAGTGTGCGACGCCGCGCTCGATGCGCTTCTTGCCGTCTTCGTACTTCTCGAGAAGCGTCTCGCGGCGGACAAGCGTCGGCTTGGCGATGACCTCCGGTTCCTCCAGGTAAATCGGATCGCCGGGCTTGACCTCGGTTGACGACGAGCCGCTTTGCGCGGCCGCGTGGGCACTGAATGACAACTGCGAGATCGTCATCACTGCGACGACCGCCGCACGATAAAACCAGTTACAATACGAAACTTTCATCCAAATTCACTCCCGAAGCGATTTCACAAGCGCAATCAAACGGATAGCGAGGGTGTAACAAAGCGCTACCAGCAAATATGGCATATAGCGGCAAGGCCGACAATGAAGCCGCATTGTAACGATGGTAGGGTGGGCACCGGCCACCAAGA
>DASXWB010000931.1:0-12888 GCA_036503915.1 Lacipirellulaceae bacterium
GAGCATGATGACGCGAACCGGGCCCTGATGGGCTCGAATATGCAACGGCAGGCCGTGCCGCTGTTGGTGACCGAGCCGCCCATTGTGGGCACGGGCCTGGAGCGCGACGTGGCGTTGCACTCAGGCATGATCATTCGCGCCGGCCACAAGGGCACGGTGACCTACGTCGACGCGGATCGCATTGAGATCGGCCCCGAAGTGCACCGGCTGCGCAAATTCGTCGGCCTTAACGAACGCACCTGCCAGAACCAGAAGCCGATCGTGAAGGTCGGCGACAAGGTGGAAAAGGGCCAAGTCATCGCCGACGGGGCCGCCACCTATCAGGGCGAGCTGGCGCTGGGCCGCAACGTGCTTGTGGCGTTCATGTCGTGGGAAGGCTTCAACTTCGAGGACGCGATCATCATCAGCGAGGAGCTGGTGAAGAACGACACCTACACATCGCTCCACATCGAAGAGTTCGACGTGGAGATTCGAGAGACAAAGCTTGGGCGCGAGGAGTTCACGCGCGACATCCCGAATGTCAGCGAGAAAATGCTCCGCAACCTGGATGAGAACGGCATCGTGCGCGTCGGCACGTTTGTGATGCCGGGCGACATCCTCGTGGGCAAGGTCTCGCCCAAGAGCAAGACCGAGCTGACGCCGGAAGAGAAGCTGCTGCACGCGATCTTCGGCCGGGCTGGCGAGGACGTGAAGAACGACTCGCTCGAAGTGCCCTCCGGCGTTGAAGGCATCGTCATCGACACGCAGCGATTTAGCCGTCGCATGAGCCTCACCGAGGATCAGCGCAAAGAGTTCGAGCGCTCTCTCAAGGCGGCCGAGAAGGAAGGCAACGAGCGGATCGCTCAAGTGTTCGGAGAATTAATCACGGAGCTCGAGGGGATCATTGGCCGCAAGCTGACCGATGAGGACGGCAACGCACTTGTGCATGGTCAGGATCCCTCCTTTGTGGCCGAGCGCGCCGTCAACTTCAAGATCGATTCGATCGATCTGCGCAGCCCGCAGCGCAAGAAGGACGTTGAAAAGTCGTTCAAGCAGCTGTGGCCGAACGTTGAAGAGGCGATTGACGCCCGTGACCGCAAGCTCAACTCGATGAAGCGCGGCGACGAGCTGCGCAGCGGCGTGCTGCAGATGGTGAAGGTGTACATCGCGACGAAGCGCGTGATTTCGGTCGGCGACAAGATGGCCGGCCGGCACGGCAACAAGGGCGTCATTTCGAAGATTCTGCCGGTCGAGGACATGCCGCACCTCGAGGACGGCACGCCGGTGCAGATTCTGCTGAACCCGCTCGGTGTTCCCAGCCGTATGAACGTCGGGCAGATTCTGGAGACGCACTTGGGCTGGGCGGGCGCGAAGCTGGGCTTCCGCGCCGTAACGCCCGTGTTCGATGGGGCCGCGGAAACGGACATCAACGCGGCGCTCGCCGAGGCCGGTTTGCCCAAGCACGGCAAGACCCGTTTGTACGACGGCCGCACGGGCGAGCCCTTCGAGCAGGAAACCACCGTGGGCTACATCTACATGCTGAAGCTGCACCACCTCGTGGACGACAAGGTGCACGCCCGCAGCACGGGCCCTTACTCGCTCATCACGCAGCAGCCGCTGGGCGGCAAGGCGCGGTTCGGCGGCCAGCGATTCGGCGAGATGGAAGTGTGGGCGCTGGAAGCCTATGGCGCCGCGTACATTCTGCAGGAGCTTTTGACGGTCAAGAGCGACGACGTGGAAGGACGCACGAAGATTTACGAATCGATGGTCAAAGGCGAGAACACGCTGGAAGCCGGCACGCCGGCCAGCTTCGACGTCTTGACCAACGAAATCCGCGGGTTGGGGCTGAACATGCAATTGGAGAAACGAAGAATCTAACTCGGCTGCCGCGAAGCGGCAAAAGTCAATAGCCAGGGGCGGAAGCCCCTGGTTTGTAGATGAAATAAAAAACATCCAGTCCCAACGGGACGGCACTGCCGCCCCGTTGGGGCTCGATTTGAAAAGTTAATTGTTCGAATCGCTCCAGGGGCTCACGCCCCTGGCTATTAACGCGTCGCCACGTTGCGGCGTCACCGATTGGAGCGCGACAAATATGAGCAACATCCTCGACACCGCCAGTTACGATCGCATCAACGACTACGCGTCGGTGAAGATCAGCCTGGCTCGGCCGCATGACATTCGTAGCTGGTCGTTCGGCGAAGTGAAAAAGCCCGAGACGATCAACTACCGCACCTACCGCCCGGAG
The DNA here is from genome assembly GCA_036503915.1 of Lacipirellulaceae bacterium. Classification (GTDB taxonomy): domain Bacteria; phylum Planctomycetota; class Planctomycetia; order Pirellulales; family Lacipirellulaceae; genus JABDGM01. The sequence continues at coordinate 2,225 of DASXWB010000931.1, forward strand.
AAGGACGGTCTGTTCTGCGAGCGCATCTTCGGACCGGAGAAGGACTGGGAGTGCGCCTGCGGCAAGTACCGCGGCATGAAGTACAAGGGCATGATCTGCGACCGCTGCGGCGTCAAGGTCACGCACTCGCGCGTGCGCCGCAAGCGCATGGGCCACATCGAGCTGGCCGCGCCGGTCGTGCACATCTGGTTCTTCAAGGCCATGCCCAGCCGGCTGGGCAGCCTCTTGGCCATGAAAACGACCAGCCTGGAAAAGGTGATTTACTTCCAGGACTACGTCGTGGTGAATCCCGGCGACACGACGCTCAAGCCGCAGCAGCTCCTCACAGAAGAAGAGTTCCGGCAGGCACGTGAGCAGTTCGGCGAGAATGCCTTCGAAGCCGCGATGGGCGCCGAGGCGATCCGCAAGTTGCTGCAGCAGCTGGACCTCGTGAAGCTGTCGCAAGTGCTGCGCGAAGAGCTTAGGGATACTGGTTCCAAGCAAAAGGCCAAGGACCTCATCAACCGGCTTAAGACCGTGGAAGCCATCCGCGATTCGGACAACAAGCCGGAGTGGATGGTGCTGGACGTAATTCCGGTGATCCCGCCTGACCTGCGTCCGCTCGTATTGCTGGACAGCGGCAACTTCGCGACTAGCGACCTCAACGACCTGTACCGCCGCATCATCAACCGCAACAACCGGCTCAAGAAGCTGGTGGACCTCAACGCGCCGGAAGTCATCATCCGCAACGAGAAGCGGATGCTGCAGCAGTCGGTCGACGCCCTGTTCGACAACAACCGTTGCAAGCGGCCGGTGCTCGGCTCGTCGAACCGCCCGCTGAAGAGTCTCACCGACATGATCAAGGGCAAGCAGGGCCGCTTCCGCGAGAATCTTTTGGGCAAGCGCGTCGACTACTCGGCCCGCAGCGTGATTGTCGTGGGCCCAAGCCTCAAGCTGCACCAATGCGGCCTGCCCAAGAAGATCGCGCTGGAGTTGTACCAGCCGTTCATCATCCGCCGGCTCAAAGAATTGGGCCACGCCGACACGATCAAAAGCGCCAAGAAGATGCTCGAGCGCAAGGACGATGAGGTGTGGGACATCCTCGAAGAAGTGATCCGCAATCATCCGGTGCTCCTCAACCGCGCGCCCACGTTGCATCGCATGGGCATCCAGGCGTTCGAGCCGGTGCTGGTGGAAGGCAACGCCATCCAGCTACATCCGCTCGTGTGCAAGGGCTTCAACGCCGACTTCGACGGCGACCAGATGGCGGTCCATTTGCCGCTCTCGATCGAAGCCCAGGTCGAGGCCCACACGCTGATGATGAGCACGCACAACATCTTCAGTCCGGCCAACGGGGCGCCGATCATCAGCCCGTCGCAGGACGTCGTGATGGGCTGCTACTACCTGACGATGAGCGTGCCGGAGGCCAAAGGCGACGACATGCAGTTCTCCTCGCTCGAGGAGGTGGAAATGGCCTATGCGGCTCGCAAGATCCACACGCACGCCAAGATCAGGGTGCGGCTGCCGAAGACCCGCTGCTTGCGCGAGGACTTGGATTCGAAGACCGGCTATGGCAAGGTGATCGACACCACGGTCGGCCGCGTGATCTTCAACATGGTGCTGCCCAAAGGCATGCCGTTCTACAACACGCCGCTGCGCTCGGCGCAGCTGGCGCGCGTGATCAGCGACTGCTACCAGCTCTTGGGTCGCTCGAAGACGATCGAGCTCTTGGACGATATGAACCAGCTCGGCTTCCGCGAGGCCACGCGCAGCGGCTTGTCGTTCGCCACGGACGACCTCATCACGCCGGAGGCCAAGTCGCGGATCATCGCCGCGGCCGAGAAGGAAGTTCTCCGCAAGAACAAGCTCTACCAGCGCGGCATCATCACCGAGGGCGAGCGCTACAACCAGGTGCTCGACGCCTGGACGCACGCCCGCGAGCAGATCACCACGGAAATGATGAACGCCCTGGAGAACGACTTCCGCAAGGACGGCTACGTGAACCCGATCTTCCTGATGGCCCACTCCGGCGCCCGCGGCGGCGTCGAGCAGATGCGCCAGCTCGGCGGCATGCGCGGCCTGATGGCCAAGCCCTCGGGCAAGATCATTGAGACGCCGATCAAGGCCAACTTCCGCGAAGGGCTCACCGTGCTCGAATATTTCAGCTCGACGCACGGTGCCCGCAAGGGCCTGGCCGACACAGCCCTTAAGACGGCCGACTCCGGCTACTTGACGCGCAAGCTGGCCGACGTGGCCCAAAACGTCGTCATCACGCTGGACGACTGCGGCACCACGCAAGGCATCACCAAGGGCATCATCTATCGCGGCGAAAAGGTCGAGGTCAGCCTCGCCGACTCGATTCGCGGTCGCGTGAGCCGGGCGAACATCGTCAACCCGATCACCGACGAAGTGATCGTGAGCGAGAACGAGCTGATCACGGCGGAAATCGCCCGCAAGATCGAGGAGCTGGGCCTGGAGAAGATTCAGGTCCGCAGCCCGATGACCTGTGACGCGCCGCTGGGCATCTGCCGCAAGTGCTACGGCATGGATCTTTCCACGGGCTCGCTCGTGGAAGAGGGCATGGCCGTGGGCATCATTGCGGCCCAGAGTATCGGCGAGCCGGGCACGCAGCTCACGATGCGCACGTTCCACATCGGCGGCGTCGGTCAGCACGACGTCGAGGAAAGCGACATCAAGGCCAAGCGCGGCGGCATCGTCAAGTACACGCGCCTCAAGGTGGTGACCAACGACGAAGGCCAGAAAATCGTGCTTGCGCGGAACGGTGAAGTTTCGCTGGTCGACGAAAAAGGCCGCGAGGTCGAGAAATACGAAGTGCCCGCCGGCGCCGTGCTCAAGGTCGATGAGAACGAAAAGGTGGCCGCCGGCGGCGTGCTCTGCGAATGGGACCCGCACAGTATTCCAATTCTGGCTGAGACGGGCGGCAAGGTGCGCTTCGAGGACCTCATCGAAGGCCAGACGATGCGCTCCGAGAAGGATCCCAGCGGGCACATCCGTTACGTGATCATGGAGCACAAGGGCGACTTGCATCCGCAGGTCGTTGTGGAAGACCCCAAGGACGGCAAGATTCTCGACTTCTACTACATGCCCGAGCGGGCCCACCTTGAGGTCGACGAAGGCCAGATGATCTCGCCCGGCACGCTCGTCGCGAAGACGCCCCGCGAAGCCACGGGGACGCAGGACATCACCGGCGGTTTGCCGCGCGTCACGGAGATTTTCGAGGCCCGCAAGCCGAAGGATCCGGCCGTCATCGCCGAGATCGACGGCACCGTGGAATTGCTTTCGGAGAAGAAGCGCGGCAAGCGCTCTATCATCGTCCGCAGCGAAAGCGGCATCGAACGCGAGCACCTCATCAGCCACAACAAGCACCTGCGCGTGCACTCGGGCGATATCGTGCGAGCAGGTGACGCCTTGGTCGATGGCCCGCTCGTGCCGCACGACATTCTGCGCATCTCCGGCGAGGAGGCGGTGCAGCAATACCTCACGCGCGAAATCCAGAACGTGTACCGCAGCCAGCGTGTCGAGATCAACGACAAGCACATCGAGATCATCGTTGCGCGCATGCTGCGGAAGGTGCGGATCGAGCACCCGGGCGACACGAACCTGTTGCCGGGCAGCGTGATGGACAAGTTCGACTTCCGTCAGGCGAACGACCAGATCATGCAGGCCCTCAAGATCACCGAGAAGGGCGACAGCGACTTCGCTGCCGGCTCGATCGTGCCCAAGGACGTGCTCGACCAGGCGAACGCGCAGATCGAAGCACTCGGCGGCAACTCGGCCAAGGGCACCAAGCCCAAGCGGGCCACGGCGGCCACGCAGCTGTTGGGCATCACGAAGGCCTCGGTGCAAAGCTCCAGCTTCATCTCGGCCGCGAGCTTCCAGGAGACGACCAAGGTACTCACCGAAGCGGCGCTGGCCGGCCGCACCGATCACCTTGTGGGCCTCAAGGAAAACGTGATCCTTGGTCACCTGATCCCGGCCGGCACCGGTTTCCGCAACATCCACGACGCGGAGGTCCGCATCCGACCCGAAGCGCTCGAAGCGCTCGCCGCCGAAAAAGGCCGCGTCCTCGAACGCGCGTTCCCGCTGCTCGATACGGCCGTGGCCGGCGAGCGCGGCAATGGCGACGGGGCACCCACGCCGACGACCGCGCCCGCGCAGCCCGCGCCCACCAGCCTCGACGCGCTATTGGGCGGCGCCGAGCCCCAAGATACCGGCGACGACGAATAGCGCCCCGAACAAACTGGTCGGCTGCAAAGCTACAAAAAGGTGGTCCCCGGAAACGGGGCCACCTTTTTTTGTGGCCACCAGCGAGAAAAACAGAGTTTGAATCATTGACAGTCCTCAAGACCCTTCATACAATTGATTCAAACAAGTGTTTAAAACTATTGTATAAACATAATCCAATGGCGTCAAACGACTTAGACACCAAACGTGAGCGTATAGTTGAAGCGGCCGGCGAGCTCTTCGCCGTGCGAGGCTTCGACGCGACAACCGTGCGCGATATCTGCCAGGCGGCGGATGCGAACGTCGCGGCTGTCAATTACTACTTTGGCGACAAGCAGCGTTTGTATGTCGAAGCTGTGATACGGGCGCATCGCTGGCGGATGGAACGCGTGAAGCTGCCGACGTGGTCGGCGGACACGACGCCCGAGCAAAAGCTTGCCGACTTCATCAAGACGTTCATCCGCCGAGTGCGCAGCGGGCCGGGCGACACCTGGCACACGCGGCTCATCATGCGAGAGATTGGCAATCCGTCGGCCGCCTGCGCTAAGCTGGTGCAATCTTCGATCCGCCCGCAGTTTGAGATTCTGCTTTCGATTCTCGTCGAGCTGCTTCCAGACGCAGCCGATGCGGAAAAGCTGCGGCTTATGGCCTTCAGCATCGTCGGCCAGTGTCTGTTTTATCATTTTGCCGATCCGGTAATTCGCAATCTCCTCAGCGAAGAAGAATACGCCGCGCTTGAGATCGACAGGCTGGCGGACCATATTACACAGTTCTCATTGCAAGCGATCAAGCAGCGCGCTCGTTCCAGCCGGGCAGGAGCGAAGCGATGAACTGGATCGCCCTCAAAATGCTGACGGGCAATCGCGGCAAGTATCTGGGGATCATTCTGGGCATTGCCTTCGCCTCGCTCTTGATCGCGCAGCAGGCCTCGATTTTCTGCGGCCTGATGCTGCAAACGAGCGGACAGATTCGCGATATTCAGGGCGCGGACATCTGGGTCATGGATCCCAACGTGCAATTCTCCGATGACGTGAAGCCGCTTTCGGACAGCGATCTGTACCGCGTGCGAGGCGTGCCGGGCGTGTCGTGGGCCGTCCGGCTTTACAAAGGGCTGACGCGCTCGCGGCTGGCGGACGGCAACTTTCAGCAGACGATCCTGCTGGGGCTGGATGATGCAACGCTCGTGGGTGCACCGCCCAGCATGATTCTCGGCAGCGTGTTCGACTTGCGAAAACCCAAGGCCGTGATCATGGACCTTGAAGGCTACGAGTTGCTGTGGCCCGGCGAAGAGCCGCGCGTGGGCAAGCGCTTTGAAATGAACGACCGCGAGGCGGAGATCGTCGGCATCTGCAAATCGAGCCGCACTTTCCAGACGTTTCCGGTGGTATACACGCGCTACACGCAGGCGCTGGAGTTCGTGCCGCCGGAGCGAAAGGTTTTGTCATTCGTGCTTGCCGATGCCGACGAGGGTGCGACTGTCGACGAAGTCTGCCAGCGCATCGAGAAACAAACCGGCCTGCGGGCGGTAACCGGCGAGCAGTTCGAGTGGATCACCATGTGGTACTACATGGACAATACCGGCATCCCATTCAACTTCGGTATTACAGTCATTCTCGGTTTCATCGTGGGCACGGCCATCGCGGCGCAAACTTTTTACCTGTTTACGATCGAGAACATCAAGCAGTATGGTGCGCTCAAGGCGATGGGCGCCGGCAACTGGAGCCTGATGGGAATGGTCTTGTTGCAAGCGATTTTAGTAAGCGTCATCGGCTTCGGATTGGGCATCGGCGCGGCGACCTGGTTCGGCACGATCGCCAATTCGCCGGGCTCAAAGCTTGCCTTTTACATGCCGGCCGAGGTGTTTGTCGGGACCGCGCTGGCCGTCGGCGGGATCAGCATATTTTCGAGCTTGCTGAGCTTACACCGCGTGATGGTGGTCGAGCCGGCAGTGGTGTTTCAAGGCTAGCGCTGATGAACGGCAACAACGTGAAACCACTGGTTACCTGCGACGACGTAGTGAAAATCTACGGCAGCGGCAACGCGGAAGTGCACGCGCTGCGCGGCGTCGACCTCGCGGTCTATCCGGGCGAGCTGACGATGCTCGTTGGCCCCAGCGGTTGCGGAAAAACGACGCTGCTCTCGGTGGTTGCCGGAATCCTGCGACCCACCAGCGGCCGCGTTACCGCCCTCGGAACTGATTTGGCCCGGCTTTCCTCGTGGCGACGAACGGCATTTCGCCGTCAGCACGTGGGCTTTGTTTTCCAGCAATTCAATTTGCTGCCGGCGCTCTCAGCCGCGGAGAATGCGGCCGTGCCGCTGGTGATCCAGGGATATTCGAAATATCGGGCCGTGTCGGCCGCCAAAGCGCTTTTGGCGAAGATGGCCATGTCCGACCGCGTGAACAATCTTCCGGGCCAGCTTTCCGGCGGGCAGCAGCAGCGCGTGGCGATCGCCCGCGCACTGATTCATCGGCCGCAGCTGTTGGTGTGTGACGAGCCGACCTCGGCACTCGATCACAAAACCGGTCATGCAATTCTGGAGCTATTGCGTTCGATCGCGATTGAAGGTGATCGGGCCGTGATCATCGTCACACACGACAGCCGCATTTTCGAGTTCGCCGATACGATAGCCCGCATGGATGACGGGCGGATTATTTCGCTAGAACGGCAAACGCCGCGCGACACGCATGACGTATGGGAAGAAGCAGTTACTTTGTGAGGGAAACGATCAATTATCAAGGCAAGGTCACGCAGAGGCGCAGAGGGCGCAGGGTGGTGAAACAATCATCGAGCAACTATTAGACATAATTCTCTGCGCCTTCGAGCGCCTCTGCGTGAGACAGATGCGAATTCGAGTCATGACATACCAATTCAGAAAGACGTAACATGTTTACCAAGATCGGCCTGCCGCTCGTGGCCATCGGCTCGATCGTGTTCGCCGTGATGTTTTTGGCGGAAGCGGGTGAAAAGATGCCCGATGTGCCGCCGCCGATTCAACCGGCCGAGAACCCGTTTCCCAACACGGTGGCCGGCGCCGGCATGATCGAGGCCCAAACCGAGAACATCGCCGTCGGCTCGCCCGTGCCGGGCATCGTCGTCGAAGTTCCGGTGAAGGTGGGCCAGAAAGTAAAGGCGGGCGACGCGCTGTTCCGCCTCGACGACCGCCAACTCAAGGCAGAGCTTGAAGTTCGCGAAGCAGCTTTGGCCGACGCGAACGTAGCGCTTGCCAGGCTCAAGGCGATGCCCCGCCCCGAAGAGCTGCCGCGCGCCGAAGCCGCCGTGCGTGAAGCAAAAGCCGATTGGGAAAACTGGGAGCAACTGTGGGCTCGCGGCGAAAAGCTGCTCACCGATCGTGCCATCTCCGACGAGGAGTTCATCGAGCGAAAACAGTCAGCCCTGCAGGCCCGCGAGCGATACAACCACGCGGTTGCCGAATACAACCTGCTCAAGGCGGGCAGTTGGGAGCTTGATCGGCAAGTAGCTCAGTCGGCCATCGATCGCGCTCAAACGCAAGTCAATCAAACGCAAACGGAACTCGATCGGCTGATCATCCGCGCGCTGGTCGACGGCGAGGTGCTGCAGGTCAACGTGCGGCCGGGCGAGTTCGTCGGCGCGCCGCCCGACCAGCCGCTTATCGTGCTCGGCAACGTCGAGCAGCTGCACGTGCGCGTTGACATCGATGAGTATGATATTCCTCGGTTTGTCCCCGAAGCACCGGCGCGTGCGACGCTCAAGGGGCAGCCGGCTGAATTTTTTCCGCTCGCGTTCGTGCGGATCGAGCCGTACGTGGTGCCCAAGAAATCGCTCACGGGCGACAACACCGAGCGGGTCGACACGCGCGTGCTGCAAGTAATCTACTCGATCGACGCCCGCGGCGAGCGGCTTTTCGTCGGGCAGCAACTCGACGTTTTCGTCGACGCTTCGGCTAGTGCCGGTGGCTGAATTCGCAAGAATTCAGCCATTGCTGAATTCTTGCGAATTCCGCTACTTCAAACGAATGCTAGCAATATCGACCTGCGCCGAGCGATCCGCGTAGACTGAAACCCATCGCCTCTGAACAAGGAGGGTCGTGCGATGGGACAAGTCGGGGCGCGCCGAGTGGCTGGTGCGGCGTTTCGCGGATTTGGGCGGTCACGCTACTTGCCGTTCGGCGCCGAGCTGCACGGCCTTCACGTTGCCGACGACTTGTCGGAAGTTCGCCGCGCCGTGCGTAACGAATGCCCGGCGTTGCCCGGTGTCTATGGTGTGCTTGATCCACGGGGCGAGTTGGCCTACATCGGCATGTCGACAGCCCTTCGCAAGCGGCTGATCACTTATTTTCAGGTGGGCAGCGCGATCCGCAAAGAACAAGCCATTGCGGCCCATGCCCGCACAATCGTTTGGGAAGTTGCCGGCCATGAACTGACAGCCCAATTGCGCGAGCTTGAACTTATCCGTCGCCACCAGCCGCGATTCAACGTGAAAGGGCGGCAGCCGATCCGGCCGCTCGGCTTTATTTATCTTTCACGGGAGGATGCGCCGCGATTGCGAATCGCCAGGCGCGTTCCCAGGGGAGTGCGATATAGCTGGGGCCCCATGTCGATGAATTGGCGAGTTCGCGACGCTGTCGAGATCGTAAACCGGCTGTTCAAGCTGCGCGATTGCAGCCCAGTTGTGTCAATGCACTTTGCCGATCAGCGGCAGTTGTTTTCGCTGGATTTGCGGGTGCAATGCCTGCGCGGCGAAACCGGATCATGCCTCGGCCCATGCGCAAGCTTGTGCACTTTCACGCAATATGCGGCTCAACTTACGGCGGCACGTTCGCTGCTCGATGGGCGCGATTTCAGTCCGTTGCGGCGGCTGGAAGCCGAGCTTCACAATGCGACCGCGGGTCAACAATTTGAACGCGCTGCACGCCTGCGAGATACGCTGGAGCGCTTGCAATACTTGTGCGATCAACTCGCAATCTTGCGAGCTCCGCCGCTCCCGGAACAGTTCGTTTACCGGTTGCAGCTTGCAGGCCATCAAGTGTGGTACCTGATTCGTGAGTGCCGAGTCGTGGCGGCTGCGCTGCTACCAACCACAAGCGACGACGCGCACCGTTGCGCGCGCCTGTTTACGCGAATGCTGGAGCAGAATTCTGCGATACCGACGGATACGGATCGCCCGGCGGCGCAAATCGTCTCTTCATGGTTTCGCACACGCCCAGCCGAGTTGCAGACGGTCATCTCCGTGGCCGACGTGCTCGAATTTTGCCGAAGCGCGGCGCTGCGGCGTGCATAACACGACGGCTTGCACGGCTCTCGTTTGACCGGTCGCGTATTCGGCCGTACCATGCGCTGCCATGATGTTTGTCTTGTTTCTGTTGTTTACATTGGTGCCGTTGGTGGAATTGGCACTCCTTGTCTGGATTGGAACGCGTACCGTGTGGTGGCTGCCGATAGGACTGGTGATTCTGACGGGCATCGCCGGCGCGGCGCTGATTCGGCACCAAGGCTGGCAAACCAGCGCGCGCATGCGCGGCGAGCTGCGGTCCGGCCGCATACCGGCCGATGCCATGATCGATGGTTTCTTGCTCGTGGCCGCGGCCATATTCTTAATCGCACCCGGCGTGCTGACCGATGTGGTGGGCATCGCCCTGCTGCTGCCGCCGGTGCGCGGCGTGGTGAAACGCAGCGTGATCTCCTGGGTTCGCCGTCAAGTTGAGCTGAAGACGACTCAGTTCCACACGACGATTCGTCCAGACGACCTCGACCATCCCGCCCCGCCTCGTCACGATGAGATCATTGACGCGAAGGTGATTTCGTCGCGCGTCGAGGACACAAACTAGGCCAAATGCCTGGTTGGCTGGGGCAGCGCCCAGATCGTCGTACTAGGGCGGCACTGTGCTTGCCACACCCACTTGACCGAAGTTCGGCGAACGTGGCTCAGGGCGGGCTATTCGCGTTACTGTTTTTCAATCTTGCTCTCCGCAGGTTCGAGCAAGACATGGTGATAGAGGAGCGCGGCGACGACGGCCCCGGCGATTGGCGCCACCCAGTACCAGTGGTGCCACTCAAAGTAGTTATGAATCAAAGCGGGGCCGAAGGAACGGGCCGGGTTCATCGACGCGCCGGTAACGTTGCCGGCACAAAGGATGTCGAACGCCACCGTGAGGCCGACTGCGAAACCACCAAGCTTCATCGGCGCGCCGCGCTCGTCGACGGCCGTGCCGAAAATGGCCGTCATTAATAAGAATGTGAGAATGAATTCAGTCACCAGCAATATGGGCCCGGTGACCCAGTCGCCGCCGGGCAGCGGGATGCCAAGTTTGGCCGCGTTCACCGCAACTTCTGGAAAAATGTAATTGCAGGCGGCGGCCGCGACCGTGGCACCAATCAATTGGGCGACAATGTACATCGCGGCCAAGGGCGGAGAAATACGGCCGGTGGCAAGAAACCCAACGGTCACCGCAGGGTTATG
>DASXWB010000932.1:0-4680 GCA_036503915.1 Lacipirellulaceae bacterium
GGTTTACGAGCCGTTTGATTATCCGGCCGGCACTGTGCTCGCCGGAACGGCGGCGACTGGCTTGAATCTTGCGGGCAATTACGAAACCACCTCCACGTTTCCAGATCAATTCCAGCTTACCGCCCGAAGCCCCGGGCTGAACTACGGAAATCTTATCGGCGCGCCGGCGCCGCTCGGCAACAGCCTTACGGAACCCAGCGGCACGACCTTAGGCGACGCGAAGGTGAGCGTCGATAGCGATGTGCTCGTCGCACCCGGCCAATCAATCTATTGGAGCGCGCTGTTCACGTTGAATAGCGCAACAAACGGCAATCGATTTGCCAATATTACGTTCACCGACGACGACAACGGAGATTTGCTACAGTTTGGAGAGGGCATTGGCGTCCGCAGCGTACGTATCGCGGCGCACACCTCCTCGACGGGACAGCTGATCACAGCTGGAACTGACCCATCGTTTGCGGACGGAGACACGCTCCTCTTGATTGGACGATACATCAACAGCGCCGTACCCGACGGCGACCGGCTCGATTTGATCGGCTATGACACGGCCGACCCCGACGTGCTGCCGCTGAGCTTCGAACCGACCGACCCCAACGCGGAATTTGCCTACGAGCTTGAGAATCTGGATATTGACTTCGAAAAGATCACCTCGATCACATTCACCATCCGAGGCGACGACAACAACTTCATCGATGAATTGCGGATCGGCTCATCCTACAGCGCTATCATTCCGGAGCCGGCGGCGGCGACGCTGTTCGTGATTGCCGCAAGTCTGGCCGGAGCAGTTGGGTTGTGCCGCTCGCATTTCCGATCAATGAATGCCCGCCGCGTCACAGCCGGACTCGACGGTGGCTTGTGATTGGTACATCGATTGCATCCTGGATCCGCAGCCCCCAGGCTTTGCCGGGGGTTTTTTATTGATGTGCAATGCGGGTCGAGGTTTAGGAACTTTGCACCCCGCTGCGGCGTCAAAGCCTTACAATAGTCTCAGGCGAGAAGCCCAAGGCCATTCAAAGCGCTACGCCGTTTGATGCGCTTCCTGTGCAAAGAATCGGAGCCAAGAAAAATGAAGATTCGAGCGATTAATTACCAACTGGATCGTTACATGATTTTACTTGTGGCCGTTGCAATTGCGGCACTTGCGCTGCCGGCGGCCAACGGCCAACAGGCCGAGAACGCTGCCGATGCGCCCAGCAAGCTGCCCATCAAACAGATTGCCCTGTTCAACTCAGGCGTAGGCTATTTCGAGCACCGCGGCCAGGTGGACGGCGACGACACGGTCGACTTGAAGTTCAACGTCGAGGATATCAATGACCTGCTCAAGAGCATGGTCCTGGAGGATCTGGATGGCGGGCAGATTTCCACCGTCACTTATGGCTCTCGCGATCCGATCACGAAGACGCTTGGCACCTTTGCGATCGATCTGACGAGCAATCCGACGCTGGGCCAGCTATTGGATCAAATTCGCGGAGAGCGCGTGGAGCTCGATGCGCCGACGAAGGTCCAGGGCACGATCGTGGGCGTCGAGAAGAAGCGGCAGTTCGTGGCCGATGAAAAGGTCTTTATCGAGGTCGAATACTTAAATCTGCTCACGGAGGAGGGTCTGCGCCGCATTCCGCTCGACTCGGTGGCCCGCATCAAGCTGTCGAATTCGGAGCTGAACTCCGAACTGCAACAGGCGCTTGCGGTCTTGGCGATGGGCCATGCCACGGATAAGAAAACGGTGTCGCTCAAGTTCGTTGGCGAGGGAGAGCGCGACGTGCGCGTGGGGTATATCCAAGAAGCGCCGGTCTGGAAGACGAGCTACCGCCTTGTGCTGGATGAGGACGAAAAACCATTCCTGCAAGGCTGGGCGATTGTCGAGAACACGACGGAGGACGATTGGAAGGACGTGCGGCTAAGCCTCGTAAGTGGCCGGCCGATCTCGTTCGTCATGGATTTGTACTCGCCGTTGTATGCGGCCCGCCCAACCGTTGTTCCGGAGCTGTATGCGTCGCTGCGGCCCCAGGTATATGAGCAGGATCTCGACCGAAAAGAAAAGCTTGCTGTACAAGAGCAAAGAAGAGCCATGCGGATGAGATCGCTGGCGGACCAACAACCGCCGGCCGCGCCGGCGGACGCGGCGGCCCTCGCCGAGCGCCGCGCCGGAGCCATGGGTGGCGTTGGCTTTGGTGGCCGAGGCGGCTATGGCGGCGAGGAGATGGCAGCTGGCGCTTCTGACGCCGCTTTCGCCCTGGAAGGCGAGATGCTGGGCAAGAGCGTTGCGGCCGCAGCCCAAGGCGGTGAAATCGGAGAGCTCTTCCGATATGACATCAAGGACGAGGTGACGCTCGCCCGCCAGCGGTCGGCCATGTTGCCGATCATCAATGACTCGGTCGAGGGTGAGAAGATATCGATCTACAACGCCGCCGTGCATGGCAAGCACGCGCTCAACGGCGTGCGGCTTAAAAACTCGTCCCATTTGCACCTCATGCAAGGCCCGGTGACCGTGTTCGACGGCGGCGCGTATGCCGGCGACGCGCGGATTCCCGATCTGCCGTCAGGCAGCGAGCGGCTCTTGAGCTACGCGCTCGATCTGGAGGTCGAGGTCGCGCCCACCAGCGATGCCCGGCCACAGAGCCTCATCAGCGCGCGGATCACGAAGGGCGTGCTGGAAGCCGAATTCAAACAGAGTCGCACCAATAGTTACACGGTGAAAAACTCCGGCGATGCCGCCAAGACGGTGCTCGTCGAGCATCCAATCGACATGCAATGGGAGCTGCGCGCCCCAAAAGAGCCGTCGGAGAAGACGCGCGATGTTTACCGCTTTGCCGTGTCAGCCGAGCCGGGCCAGCCAACGGAGCTGAAGATCGAAGAGCAAAATACTGTCCGCCAGGCGATGGCGATCAGCAACTTGAACGATGATGCGATCCACTTTTACCTGAGTGCCAGGGTCGTACCCGAACCGGTTAAGGAAGCGCTGCGCGAAGTAATGCGCCGCAAGGCGGAGCTGGCCGAGCTCAACCGGCAGAAGCAGCAGGTGGAGCAGGAGGTCGCGACCATCGGAGAGGAGCAGGCCCGCATCCGCCAGAACATGGAGTCGATCGGGCAGAATACGGACTTGTACAATCGCTACGTCACGAAATTTACCGAGCAGGAAGATCAGATCGAAAGGCTACGTGAGGACGCCCGCGCATTGGAGCGGCAAATCGCCCAAGCCCAGAGGTCGCTCGATGAATTCCTGACAAACCTCGATCTCGATTCGTCCCCGGCTGCTGGATAGCGAGCCGGCGCGCCGCCTTAGATTGCAGTCCGCAGCGCAAGCAAAGGCCGCGCTAAAACTTCCCCCTTGCTTGCGCTGCGGGCTGCGATCAATGCAGTCTAACGCTAATCCGAACCATCGTCGGTGGATTTTGCGAGCGCAAACAACCGTCGCATCGTGCCGACGTAGAGCGTGCCATTGGCGGCGGTGGGCGTGGCGTGGATCGGTTCGCCCAGGTCGACGCGCGAGATGACTTTGTAGTCGCGGCCGGCGGCCAGGATCCAAAAATCGCCACGCAGCGATCCGACATAGACCTTGCCGTCCGCCACAAGGGTTGAGCTCCAGATATCACCGTCGGTTTTGTGCACCCAAACTGGTTCGCCGGTTTGCGTGTCGATGCATGAAACTTGCCGGCCGCAATCGGCGATATAGGCCAGGCCGTCGTGGATCGACGGCGTCGACATGCAATGCCGCTTGAGCGGCGCCGCCCAGGCGCGGCCCGTTTTTGTGATGTCGCCCGAGCCGCTAGCGTCGATCGCGTGGAGAAAGCACTCCAGCTTGCCGTGCCACAGGTCGCCGCCCGCGGTGACGTACACGCGGCCATCATGGAAGACCGGCATGCCGGTGATTGTGCTGGGTCCCGTGCGGCGGTTTCCCTGATAGACGGTGAGCTCGCCGCGTGGGCTGCCGGGATCACAATCGTATTGCCAGATTTTTTTCAGGGTGGGGACATCCGCAACATCCTGCTCATGAGCCAGCGCGTCAGCCCCCGGCTTTGCCGGGGGTATTTTTGGCGCCGACGCGGATGGAACCCCCGGCGGAGCGTGGGGCTGACCCGCTGGTTCGAGTTGTAGGTCGGACGGCAGGGATTCGAAGGCGTAGCAGATGGCGTTGCCGGCGCCGAAGAAGATCAGCGTTCGACCGTTCACGGTGCCAAGCGATGGCGACGACCAAGTCGAGTGCGTGATGTTCGCGCCGATGGGCTCGCGATCTCGCGCCAGCAGACGGCCGGTGTTCTTGTCCAGCGCGATGAGACTTGGCGCCTCCGGCGCGGGGATATGGCGGTGGGTGCCGTCGACGCCATTGGACGTGCCGACATAAAGTACGTCTCCGTAGATCAGCGGTGAGCTGTGCATTTCATCGTGCGTTCGCACGCCGAGTTCTTCGAACGTGTCGAACTTCCAGATCACATCGGCGTGCTGCGGGCCGATTGCAAGCGGTGCGTGGTCGGCGGGGACCATGTATCGGGCTTCGTCGGTGAACGGCCCATCGTTGCCATCCGCTTGACCCTCAATGTCGAGGCACAAGACTTCGCCGCGGTTCGACATCACGTACATGCGGCCTTGCTCGACGGTCGGTGGGGAACAAATTCCAACATTCGGCCAGTCATTGAACTGGTCGCGCTTGGGTACCGCCAGTTGCCAGAGCAACTTCCCGTC
>DASXWB010000933.1:0-1796 GCA_036503915.1 Lacipirellulaceae bacterium
TCTATGCGGACGACAATCGCGAGCCGACAATAACCGAGAACGGAACGATCATCGCTTTTATCTCCACTCGTAATCCCGGTGGAGGTACGGGCAACAACGACGGGAACCCGGAACTGTTTTTCTTCAACATCGGTGGTAGTAGCTTCACTCAGGGGACCAACACAGCGGACGCAGCACCCGGTATAGGATTCACATTTACGAGTAATCCCAATCTGTCTGCGGATGGATCAGTAGTGTCTTTTGTGTCCAGCGCGAACCTTGCCTCCAATAATGCCGATGGAAATGCCGAGATTTTTATCGCAGATTTTAGCGGCTCCGCGATCGGCAACATTCGTCAGGTTACGCGCACGCAGAATGGAACGGCTAACACGAATGTTTTTAGTGCCGGCCGGCGTATGAGCCGCAACGGAGCATTCATCGCTTTCGAGTCGCGCGCCACAGATCCGAAATCAGGCGCGGCCGCGACGAGTGGCTTCCTGGGGACTTTTGTGTACACGGTCGCCAATGACACGTTCGTGGAGATCGGACCCCGTGCAACCTCGTTCGCGGACATCGGCCGCTTCCCGACATTCACCGACTACGATGTTGCTCTCAATCCGTCGAGTCTGATCTTCGCTTCAGCGCTGAACTTCCGTCCGGATGGAACGTTTCCGCCCCTCGCAGAAGATGCAACCGGACTGAATCCGGGCCGTGGCCCGCAGATGTTTTTGAGTGCGGTTCCGGCGCCGGCCACAACCTCGCTCATCAGGATTACGAACACGCCGCTTGGACCGCCGTTCCGCGGCTCTAATTTCGTCGTGAGTGAGTCTCGCAAACGCATTGCTTTACTGCTCGACGGTGTTGAAGCTGGTGGTGGCAACGCTGATTTGTCACGCGAGCTCTTTTACAACTTGAGTCCGATCGTGACTGCGAGTTCAGCAGCAGTACTCTCGTTCTTCACGGGCTTCAGCAACATGCCGGTTACCGCCGCCACGCCACTTCCGAGTCCGACTCCCAGCCCGACGCCGACGCCGAGTCCTGTTCCGGGCCAACCGTTCGCCGTCGCTCCGGGATCGTTGACGATTGTTCGTTCCACCGTCGCGCTGGCGCCGTCAACCGTTGAGTCCGGCGGCGGATCTGAAACAAGACGCGCGCCGGCACTGCCGATAGAACTGAACGGCGTTTCTCTTTCGGTTGACGGTTATGCCGCGGGACTGTATTTCGTTGGCAACGCCGACAAACAGATCAATTTCGTCGTGCCGATCGCGACAGCCCCCGGTCTTCGTAACGTCGTTATTAACCTGCTTGATGCGGGCGCCAATACGGATACAATTTTCCGCGGGCTGCTTAACATAACTCCCGTACAACCGGATATTTTCACAACCACGGGCGACGCCGGCGGCCGCGCAGCCGCCTGCAACGTTACCAATTCAACTATCTCGGAGTGCATTGGTGAGCCATTTAGCGTCACGTCAACCGACGCAAGCGGCGCAACTGTGGCCACAATTATCGAATTGAGCGTGACGGGTGTTCGCGGAGCGATCCCGGCTGATGTCACAGTGACCATTGGAACAACCGCCATTACGGGCGGCGCGATCCTTTCGGTCCAGCCGAACCTCAATATGCCCGGTTTCGACATTATAAACTTCACGCTACCGGCGTCGTTGGCCGGAGCGGGAGATGTGCCTGTTGTAGTGACCACTTCCAAGAACGGGGTCACAACGTCCAGCCGGCCGGCAGCCACAGCTCCGCGGATAACAATCAACTGATCAGGCCAAAATCCGTGTCCCCTCGTAACACGGATTTTGGCGACTTTC
>DASXWB010000934.1:0-8554 GCA_036503915.1 Lacipirellulaceae bacterium
GGTCGGTCGGCTCGCCGGCGAGTTTCGGCGGCGATCTTCGATTGACTCTGGTAGGCGAACGCGGCGCCGTTTCGTTGCAAGTGCCAGATGATTCGCCATCGGGTGAAGGCGCCGAATGGCAATTGGAAACGAACGACGGCACACATGTGGAAATGGAGCAGCTTCCGCCTCACCAAGCGCCGCGCGTCGCCATTCAGCAAATGGACGAGGCCATTGCACAGGGCGACACGAACGGCGGACCGCTCGCCTCGACTTGGGAAGCAGCCACGCGCGCCATGGAAGTCGTCGACGCGGTGGATTTGAGCCTGCAGAAGGGCCGCACGATCGACGTTCACCAGCAGCAGCTAACTCAACAACTGGCCTTTCGCGGCACGATGGCCGCGCTCGGCTGTGGCTTGTTGCTGGTGGGTTTTGCCGTGACGGTGTTCATAACGCTGCTGGGCGGCGCCGAGGGGGCCGGCGGGCGGAAAATGCTGCCGGGCTGGCACCTGGTGCTGGCGGTTGTGTTGTTAGTTTTCCTGTTGCTGCAAGCAGTACCGCTGCTGGCGACGAAAGCGAAAAAGAACCCGACGCGCGAATGAACGGGCCCGCAGGGCGGCTCCAGGAACTGTTGCGGCGAATTGGGAAAAATCTGACGGTCAAGTAAAACTTCCGTTACCGAACGGCCGATGGATGAAGCGAGTCAATCGGATTTGGACGAGTCAGTTTCCATCCCAGGCGATTCGGCAAAGTGCAGCAGCGCGTATCGGCAACTCGATGCTTGGAACGGCTCGCTGCAGCGCTGCTGATCGCAAACATTGCTGCGCTTTGCGGCTGCATTGCTTGCCCTGAGGGCGCCTCATGCACCCATTGCAAAAAGTCGTTTCCTTACGATCTTTCCCTCAATATTCCCTGGGTCGCCGGAGAGCGATCGCCAACAGAATGCGGCTCGGCATGCGAACCGGCAGAAGGGGAACATACGACCTGCGCTGAGCTGGTGCCTGAAGACGATTCGGCGAATCAAGTTGCCGAGGAGCATTCTTACGAACAAGTCATTGACAGTCTCTTTCTCCAGCCCGCGTCGACGGTAGTGTTTTCGACTGTGAGCATTGCCGGCAGTGCCTTTGGCACGCTTGCGAACTACTGTCTTCCGGTGGTCGCCCTTGGCCCGCCGGAAACGGTTCCGCCGGGCCGCTTTCATCCGGTGCCCACGCGGCCGGTTTTTGCCCAGCGCGGTTGAATGGCGCGGGCTGCCATCTTTGCATTTGCGCCCCGCCCATGTGTGAATTTGGGCCGTCTGTGACGGGCACGATTTGTACCGTTTAAGCTGTTGGTAGCGGTGGACCGATCTTGCCTGCATGGCGCCCGCGCCGGTTCGCCTGCCGGGGTCGAAAAGACTTCGGGGAATTGCCCGGGGTCATGGACGACCCGGCTGGCTTGAACCGCACGAAAACCCGGCCCGCGACGCTCCAGTCGAACCCGCTCGACTTAGCCGCCGATGACCCAGCCTCTGTGCTCCCGAGCCAGCCGAACGCACGCATTGTGCGCGTGTCCGGCCGTTAAACTCTCGCTCACAATATTCATTATCGGTACCGCGGTTGGCTACTTGCCGGCCCGCGAGGTTTCGCCCGAACGGGTGACGCCGGTAGTTCGCGCCGTGCGGCAAGCCCGTCCCTCGGTCGTGAGCATTCAAGGTCAGAAGACCGTTGCCAGCAGCGTTGAATCCGTGAGCGGGGCGGATACCACGCGGCAGGTCAACGGCATGGGCACCGGCACGATCATCGACGAGCGCGGTTACATCCTCACCAACTATCACGTTGTTTCCGACGTGCGGCAGATTGAAATCACACTCGATGACGGCCGCGGCTATACGGCCGACCTTGTGGCCTACGAGGCCGCGACGGATTTGGCCGTGATCAAAATTCCGGCGCCGAAGCCGCTGCCGGTGATTCGCTTCGGCACGTCGTCGGATTTGATGGAAGGCGAATCGGTCATCGCGCTGGGCAATGCGTTTGGATATGAACAAACGGTGACGCGCGGCATCATCAGCGCGCTGGGCCGCGATGTGCAAGTCAGCGACACGCAGTCGTATGACGATCTGATTCAAACCGATGCGAGCATCAATCCGGGCAACTCGGGCGGGCCGCTCTTGAATATTGATGGCGAGATGATCGGCGTAAACGTGGCCGTGAGGGCCGGTGCGCAGGGCATTGGCTTTGCCATTCCCATCGATCAAGCGCTGCAAACGGCGGCGAAGCTGTTGAACGTGCAGCGATTGCAGGGCAAGCGGCATGGTCTGGTGACGCGCGCGAGCGCCGACCCGACGGCGCCGTTGCGCGTCGCGAGGGTGGAAGCGGCCAGCCCCGCCGAAATTGCTGGCCTAAAGCCTGGAGACGAAATCCTCCGTATCGGAACGCTCACAACGGCCCGGCCTCTGGATCTGGAGCGCGCGTTCTTGGACCGGGAAGCCGGCGAGGGCGTGGTGATGGAGGTCCGCAGGGGCAAGGAGACACTCGAGCTGGACCTGGCTTTGGTCAAACAGCTGAGCGGCGCAGCGCCGAAGCGCGTCGCCGCGAACAATAAGCCGGCCGACGCCTGGAGCGCACTCGGACTTCGGCTCACTGAAGAACCCCGCACCACGTTCCAGCGGCGCAGCACACGCTATCGCGGTGGCATGCGCGTGGAGGCCGTGCGGCCCGACAGCCCGGCCGCCCAAGAGGGGATCATGGCAGGCGACATCCTCGTGGGAATGCACCGCTGGGAGACCGCCTCGGACGAAGACATTCAATACATCGTCAGCCGTCCGAACCTGGCCGAAATGGGCAAGATTAAATTCTATGTTTTGCGCGGCCAGAACACGCTCTACGGCCATCTGAACGTCGCATCTCACCCGGCGGACCCTTCCACGAAAACGCGTTAGACTCGCGTTATATAGCGGGCCCATCTTGGGCCGGTCTTCTCGAAGCGACCAAGTCGCCACGGCGACTCGCTGAGGCGAGATAGTCGGGCTATGTAGTGTCACCGCGCCCGCGCCGGTACAGTGAATGCATGGAACTTGAGTTCATCGACTGGCTTCGCGCAAACGTACCGATCGATCCGCGCACGCGGCTCGGCTTGAGTGACGACGCGGCCGTCATTTCCCTGTCGGGACGATCGGATGTTGTTGTCACGACCGATATGCTCACCGATGGCGTAGATTTTCGCCTCGAAGTGGACGATGCGAAGCGGATCGGGCGGCAGGCCTTGGGAGTGAACTTGAGCGACCTGGCGGCAATGGCGGCAAGCCCACTGGCGGCCGTAATTTCGCTGGCCCTTCCTCGCACGAATCCCGGCGGACTGGCGCCGTTGCCATTAGCCATCGCGTTGTACGAAGGACTTTTACCACTGGCCAAAGGATTCGACGTGGCCATCGCCGGCGGTGACACCAACACTTACGATGGGGCGCTTGTCCTCAGCGTCACGGCATTGGGCCAGTTGAGCGCGCGCGGTCCGCTGACGCGTTCCGGCGGCCGGCCAGGCGATTGGCTCCTGGTGACCGGCTCGCTGGGCGGCAGCATTCTCGGGCACCTGTTCGACTTCACGCCGCGAGTTCGCGAGGCCCTTTTATTGCATGAGCGATTCCAGCTTAACGCGGGGATCGATATCAGCGACGGGCTGGCCATAGACTGTTCCCGACTTGCAGCCGCGAGCCACTGTGGCGCCGTGGTTTTTACCGACCGTGTGCCGATATCAACGGACGCATTTCGCTTAGCGGAACAGGAAAACGCTCCGGATCGCGATGGGGCCGGGTTGCAGCACGCGTTGAGCGACGGGCAAGACTTCGAGTTATTGATTGCTGCCGCGCCCGACACCGCGCAAGAAATCTTGCGCTCACAACCGCTCGATTGCCGAATCACACATGTCGGCGAGCTGGTTTCCCAACCCGGCTTGTGGAAGCAGAACAAATCGGGCGAGCGCACGGTCCTCAAGCCAATCGGCTGGGTGCATAAGTAGGCCAGCCTTTTCAGGCTGACAGGAAAGGTCGTCAGCCTGGAAAAGCTGACCTACGGATCATGTTCATGTACACGGCACAGGACGAAAGCGACACTCAGCGCCTTGGCCAAGCGCTGGCTGAAGTGCTACCGCCGGGAACGGTCGTCGCCCTCGTCGGCACACTCGGCGCCGGCAAAACCCGCCTCGTCCAGGCAGTGGCCACCGCGCTTGGCGTTCCGCCGGGTAGCGTTACCAGCCCGACGTTCGTCCTGGTGAACGAATACGGCAGCGGCCGCGTGCCGATTTACCACTTCGACACGTACCGCTTAAAGGACGAGCACGAGTTTCTGGACCTCGGTCCAAACGAATACTTCGAATCGAACGGACTGGTGTTCATTGAATGGGCCGACCGCGTTGCCGACTTCCTGCCGGATGAGCGCATTGAAATTGAAATCGAAGTGGCAGGGGAAATCAAGCGCCGCATCTCAGTTCGCGGCACGTCGCCACGAATGGAAGACCTTGTCAATCGCCTTACCGCCGCTTGCGGCTTAGGTTGAGGTCATCGCCTTCTTTGCTGATTTCCGCGCTTTGAGCACGGGATCACTTTTCAGCGGCAATTTCAGCGTTTTTCCGGTCTCCGCCGCTTTGTACACGCCGAGGATGATCTCGACCGAGCGGCGGCCTTCATGACCATCGATCGCCGGTCGTCGATTTTTGCGCACGGCCTCGACGAAGTCGCGAAATTGAATTGCGTGGCCGTGATGGCCGATGGCCGCCGGGTCGCTCGCTCCGCCGCCGGTGCTTTTGGCAGCGCGCATCTGCTTCACAATCGCCTTGTCCTCCTTGCGCGGTTTGTCGAAGTCCCAGGTTTTCAGGTCCTCCTCTTCCAACACCGCCGACCCCTCGGAGCCGTGAATCTCGATCCGTTTCAAGTAGCCGGGATAGGCTGCGGTCGTCGCTTCCAGCACGCCCAGAGCGCCGTTTTCGAAACGCAGCGTGGCGACCGCCACGTCTTCAACTTCAATCCGCTCGTGCGCGAGCGTCGCGGTATTTGCCTGGATCTCCGCGACCGGCCCCATCAACCATGTCAGCAGGTCGACGCTGTGAATCGCTTGATTCATGAGCGCTCCGCCGCCGTCGAGCGCCCACGTGCCGCGCCAGGCACCGCTGTCGTAATACGCCTGCGTGCGGAACCACTTCACGAACGCGTCGCCGACAGCGAGTTGGCCGAACCGCCCGCTGTCGATTGCCGCCTTCAGCTTGACGCTCGAATCGTGAAACCGCGATGGAAAAATGGCACCCAGCTTCACGCCGGCTTTGTCACATTCCTCGATGATCCGGTCGCATTTTTTCAGCGTGATCTCCAGCGGTTTCTCGACAATGACATGCTTGCCGGCACGGGCGGCCGCCACGGCTGGCTCCATGTGCACGCCGCTGGGCGTAGCGATGGTCACGATGTCCACTCGCTGGTCGGCCAGCATGGCGTCCAACCGCGTGTACGGCTGGCAGTTGTTGTCGGAGGCAAACTTGACGGCGGCATCTTCGCGCGTATCGAAGCAGGCGACGAGCTTTGCCCCGCGCACGTCGGCAATTGCCCGCGCGTGAAACGTGCTGATCATACCGCAGCCGACAATGCCGAAGCCGTATGCCATGGGGGCCTTTCGTTGGGGAGTGCGGAGGTGAGTGGATGAGTAGGTGGACGCCGCCTGGGACTCTAGTACATACTCACTTACTCACTTACTCACGGTGATAGGGCCGCCATTATATGCAGACGAGCGCACAAGCGCAAGCGTCCTATGGCCGATCCATCACGACACTACGAACCGCAGCTTCACATCGTGCTGTATCAGCCGGAAATCCCCTACAACACCGGAAGCGTCGGCCGCACATGCGTAGCAGTCGGCGCCAAACTATGGCTTGTGCGACCGCTCGGATTCAGGCTGGATGACTATTATCTTCGCCGGGCCGGGTTGGATTACTGGCAGCACCTGGTCTGGCAAACAGTTGATGATTGGGACGCGCTCGTTGCGGAGTTGCCGCCACATCGACGGTGGCTCTTCACCAAGAAAGCACAGCGATCGTATCTCGACGCGGCGTACCAACCGGGCGACGTGCTTGTGTTCGGCAACGAATCGTCGGGCCTGCCGGATGCCCTTCTTGAAGCGCATACTGATACACAATTGAGAATTCCGACGCGCAGCGCCGTGCGCAGCCTCAATTTGTCAAATGCTGTTGCGGTGGCCGCGTATGAGGCGCAGCGGCACTGGCGAGGGCCGAGCATTACATAGTTCGGCCATCCTGGCCGGGGTTCATCGAGGAACACATTGACGGCCGCACCAAGATGGCCGGCTATGTAACGAGGCCAGGATTGACGGCATTGCGGCTTGCCGTCAACATTGGGACAGCAAAGTAGCAGGCACACTGCGTGTGCCGTCCGCAGAAACACGGAATGCGCTCAATTGAAATCAGGGCTACGGCATATGGAGTACGTCTGCTACAAGGGACTTTCGAGATGACAGCACTGAGTGGAATCGATTGCGTACGCGAGAGTGTTCCGCTGGCCGAGCGCACTTGGTTCAAGCTCGGCGGGCCCGCGCAGTTTTTTGCCGAGCCGACGTCGGTCGATGAGTTGCTTGCGGTCGTCAAGCGATGCCGTGACGAAGGGCTGCAACTGAGGCTGCTTGGCGGCGGATCGAACGTGCTCGTGCGCGATGAAGGCGTCGCCGGAACAGTGGTCGCCCTGACGCATCCGAGTTTTTCGGAAATCCGCGTCGACGGGCGCCGGGCGACCGTTGGCGGCGGCGCCAAGCTGGCCAATGCAGTCTCGGTCACCGTTGGTGCGGGGCTATCCGGGTTGGAGCCGCTGGTGGGAATTCCGGGCACAGTTGGCGGCGCGCTGCATGGCAACGCCGGCAGCCACGGCGGCGACATCGGCCAGTGGGCCTGCCGCGCTACGGTTGTCACGCGCGGTGGCGAAATCTTTCAGCGTGAGCGCGGTGACCTCGTGTTCGCCTACCGCCAAAGCAGTCTGGACGAGCTAGTGATTCTCGAGGCAGAATTCGAACTGGAAAAAGACGACCCGACGGAGCTTACCAAGCGGATGCAAAAGCAGTGGATCGTCAAGAAGGCGAATCTTCCAATGGCCCATGAGAACACTGGTTGCATCTTCAAGAATCCTCGCGGCATGAGTGCGGGCATGCTGGTCGATCAATGCGGACTCAAGGGCGAGCGCATCGGTGGCGTGGAAGTCAGCCAGCGGCACGCGAATTTTTTTATCGCCCAGCCAGGTGCAACAGCTCGCGAAGTGCTGCAGCTTATCGACCTGGTGCGAAACCGGGTCGCCGAACGAATGGGCGTGGAGCTGGAGACGCAAATTGAGATCTGGTGATTGCGCGGATGAGGCGCCGCTTAGGAATTGAAGGGCTGACTAACTTTTCGATTTGTCATCGACGATAACGACACACGGAGGTGTCGCATGAGTCCGCGGATTAAACCGGCGTCGAAATCACTGCCAAGGGTGGGCGCGAAACGGCTTCGAATTAGGCTCTGGGTGTGGGCGGCGCTAGTGCTTATCGCCGGCTTGGGATTCGGCGCGCATTACTTATGGCGGCACACTGCGCCAAGAATTGCCGGTCGTGCGCAGTATGCGATAACGGCCGACGACATTCATATCACCGCGCCGCCAGCCTGGATTCGCAGCGACGTTAAAGCTGAGGCTCTGCGCGAGATCGGCTTGGAACAGCCGCTTTCGGTGCTCGATGATTGGCCCGCCACGGTGGATCGCGTCAAGGACGCCTTCGAGTTCCATCCCTGGGTGGATTCGGTCGACCGGATCAGCAAACGCTTGCCGAGTTCACTCACGGTGGAAATCACGTACCGCCGGCCAGTTGCCGCCGTGGAATCAAGTGATTCGGACGGAGTCGCGTTTATTCCAATCGACGAGCACGCAATTCGTCTGCCGGAAGCCGACTTCACGGATGCCGAGCGTCGCCACATGCCGCGAATATCGGGGGTGACAGGCCGGCCGCTAGTCGGCGATCGTTGGGATGACCCGCGCGTCGAAGGCGGGGCAAAATTGGCCGCCGCTCTGGCAGATATCTGGCAACAGCTTCAGCTCGTGGAAATTCTCGGCGTCGTCGATGCCACTTCGAAGGGTGACAAGCCGCGATGTACGTTTGAAATTGTGGCGGCCGGCGGCACGCGTATCCTTTGGGGTGTCGAGCCGGGAATGGAAGCCGCCACTGGTGAGACGCCATGCGATCAAAAGCGATCTCACCTGTTGCAATTCACGGCACAGCATGGCGGGCTCGACTCGATCGACGGTCCGGCCAAGCTGGATGTGCGCCGCGAGTTTGTCGTTACGCCGCGCACTGCTCGGATCCAAGCAACGAAGGCCGCGGTAGAAGCGGCGCGAACCAAGTGAAACCGCGGCATATCGGAGCACGGCGAAGCGGCCGCAGGAAAAACCTGAATTCTCTTGAATTGAGCTACGTACAGTACGACTAGTCGACGAACGATTCCCTTTCATCCGAGGCCAGTTCGCGTTCGGCGCGCTCCAGCTGCGTTGCCAGTTCTTCGCGCACGACGGCCAGCTCGGTAGGCG
>DASXWB010000935.1:0-7955 GCA_036503915.1 Lacipirellulaceae bacterium
TCAGCATCCGACGGAAGACGACTTGCACCGGGCGTTCGAGGACCTCTTGATCGACAAGAAGATGCTGCTCAGGCTTGGTCCGGCGATCAACTCGGGCCGCGGCCTGTTCCTCTACGGTGCGCCGGGCAACGGCAAGACGAGCATCGCCGAGCGGATCACCAAGGCCTTCGGCCAGACGATTTGGATTCCCCGGGCCATCGGCATCGATGGCGAAATCATGCGCATGTTCGACCCTGGCATGCACGAGGAAATGCCGCTGCCGGCGAACGAGGGCCTGCTCGACAACCGCAAGATCGACCACCGCTGGGTGCGCATTCGCCGGCCGACGATCGTGGTCGGCGGTGAGCTCACGATGGATCATCTCGAGGTCACCATCAATACGTCGACCAACGTCAGTGAAGCGCCCGTGCAGCTCAAGAGCAACTGCGGCACGCTGGTGATCGACGACTTCGGACGACAGCGCATGACGACCGACCAGCTGCTCAATCGCTGGATCGTGCCGCTGGAAAAACGTTATGACTTCTTAAACATGGCCAGCGGCAAAAAGATTCAGGTGCCGTTCGACCAGCTGATCGTGTTTTCCACGAACCTGGAGCCGAGGGACCTTGTCGACGATGCGTTCCTGCGTCGTATTCCGTACAAGATCGAGGTGATCGATCCGGACGAGAGCGCGTTTCGCGACCTGCTCAAAATCATGGCGCCGAAGCTCGGCGTGGAATACGATGAAGCGGCGGTCAATTACCTCATGCAGAAACATTACAAGGCGGTGAATCGCCCGTTCCGATGCTGCCAGCCGCGCGACCTCATCCTGCAGATCCGCAACTACTGCCGCTACGCCGGCAAGCCTGCCAAGATGACGCCGCAGAATTTTGATTTCGCGGTCGAGAATTATTTCGCCGTAATGTAAACCGCTCCACGGTGAAATCAACGTGCGCTGCAGCGCGATTCTGATCTTTCGTGGTGAGACACCACTATTTGATGTTTGGTAACTCGCGTTGCCCGTTTCGATGCCGCCAGTTAAGATGATAGTATGCAGCTCATTCGTATTCGCTTTCCGGACCATGATTCGAAGCGTCGCGCGCTGGGTTATCTGGCAGGACGGTTTACGTTCACTAGTTATGCCACGGGTGAAATGCTTGTTATGGATTCCGCCCTTCCAGCCCTCGCAGTAGAAGGGATTCCGTTCATCGCCGAGGGGCCAGCAACCTATGCAGAAGCCATTCCGGCGCTACGAATTGTTGCTGCCAACCAGGTTCAATAGCGGCGAAGCTGTCTCTGCCGAACTGTTCGCTGACACGCTTTTGGATCTAGAGGAGCGTTTCGGCGCCGTCTCGTCGGAGACGCAGCGCATTGAGGGCCGCTGGCGCTTTCAGGGCGAACTGTATCGCGATGAGTTAGTCCGCGTCTTCTGCGATGTTCTCGACACGGCAGAAAACCGACAATTTTTCGTCGAATTCAAAGAACGCCTCAAGGTTCGCTTTCAACAATTCGACATCTGGATGACGACCTATCCGGTGGACGTCATTTAACAACCGGACGGATACGTGCGTCAGGCTAATGAATTCTAAAAAGCACCTCTATTGGATGGTATTTATTTATAGGATCAAATCATCGCCGAATAGATCGACAACGACCAATGCGGGGCGACGCTTGACTTGCTGCAGATTCGTCTGTGGAAAGGGCAAGACGACAATATCGCCGACTACAGGTTTGCCCACGCCACGTCCTCTTCGGGAGTATTCCAATCGCGGGCCAGCACCGCTTCGCTGGCCAAAAGGCCATTGAACGACTCGCCATCGGACTTCGATTTGAGGAATCGCGCGAAGTCATATACTTCGCGCTGCAGCGGTTCGGGGAGGCCCTCGAGCTCCTGTCGGATTAGTTCAATCGTGCTCATGTGCCAATTCTACGACACGCCTGGCTGAACCTAAAGTCAGACTTCGGGCAACCTTGTGTCAGCCGTGCGACCGCTCGATGCCAAAGTTCAGCGGCAGCTGTGGATCGTGTTTGCGGTGAGCGCCTAGCTCTTCGAACATCAGGCTCGGCTGGATGTCGCGATTGTGCTGGTACTTGCTCGCGTACTCCTCGAACTGGCCGTAGATTTCGTGATAGAAGATCTGGCAGATCGGGACGCCCGCGTAAATTCGCACGGGATGCACCGCAAACATCTCCAGCGTCCAGTAGCCGCTGAAGCCAACGTCGCCGAAGCCGGCCGTCACGTGCACAAACAGGCCCAGCCGGCCAACAGATGAGCGGCCCTCGATCTGCGGCACCAGGTTGTGCGTCACGGTGCGCTCGGCTGTGCGCGCCAGGTAAAGCTGATGCGGGCTGAGGACCAGGCCGTCTTCCGGAATTTCGATTCGCCGCACGCGGTTGGCCTTGGCCATATCGAGCATCAGCTCTTCATAAACCATAAGCTCATTGTGGAGCGTCAAGTTGTAGCTGTTGGGGTTGAGCTGCGACTCATCGAACGGGTCGATGATGATGTCGCCACCCAATCGTTCTCGTATCGCCTGGCCGGAGAGGATCATAGTTGAAGCAGGGTCAAGGGTTGCTTGCTCAATTTAGACAAGCCAAAGTAGGGTGTGTCGAGTTTCACGAAACACACCGATTCTCGATGCATGGTGTGTCTCGCGGAGCTCGACACATCCTACACGCCAATCTTGGGACAAAACTTGTTCATCGAACACTCGGGGCACTTGGGCTTGCGCGCCGTGCAAATCTGCCGGCCGTGATGGATCATGCGGTGAGCGAAATCGACCCATTCGCTTTTCGGCACGATCTCGATGAGGTCTTGTTCGATCTTTACCGGGTCGGTGTGCTCCGTAAGCCCCAGCCGCCGGCTGACTCGCGTTACGTGCGTGTCGACGACCACGCCAGTTGCCAGGCCGAAAGCAGTGCCTAACACCACGTTTGCCGTCTTGCGGCCGACGCCGGGAAGCGCGACGAGCTGGTCCATGTTGCGCGGCACCTCGCCATCGTGCTGCGCCATCATCGCCTGGCTTGCGGCTTTGATGTTCTTTGCCTTATTGCGGAAGAAGCCCGTGCTCTGAATGACGGCCTCGAGCTCTTTGGTCGGTGCGCGGGCCATTTCCGCGGCGGTTGGCCAGCGGCGAAACAGCTCCGGCGTCACCATGTTCACGCGCTCGTCGGTGCACTGGGCCGAAAGGATTGTGGCCACGAGCAACTCGAAAGGCGTTTCGTTTACCAGAGCGCAGGTGGCGGCCGGGTAATCGGCGTTGAGTCGCCGCACGACGCGAGCGGCTTGGGCTTTTTTCTCAGCCGGCGGCGAAGCGGGCCTCTGCGGAGTGCGGCGGGCCGCACGACTTCTTACAGGACGAGCTGGCTTACGCGCCATCGGCGGCGTTGCCCTTTCCGCGAGTGCCATCGATAGAATCCGTTCGTTCTGCGCTGAGGTATGCGGCCTGTATCGGTCATTGTGGGGCCCTCTGGGATGCTGTCAAGCGATTCCCTTCGACACCGCTTACAGGCCGCAAACGTGGAAATCTTGACCCAAACCGGCTCCAAACCTAGACTTAGTCGGGTGAGTAAAAAAGTCGTGCCGCGACGTTGCGGCCTCTCTCAACTCATCGTCAACCATTGGGGGTTCTGCAATGACTGCAGCCGAGTTTCAGGCAAACACTCCGTATGCTCAGTTCGGAACGTATGCGATCGACGCACCGGTCGACGCTCGTCGTACATTCATCCGCAAAACCTACACGCATTTGGCGGCAGCGATTTACGCCTTCGTGGCCCTCGAGTGGTTCCTGTTCTCCGTCGGCTTCGATGAATGGATGATGCAATGGTTCGCAGGCGGCGGCATGACGCCCATGCTCATCATGTTGGGCGCCTTCATCGGCACCAGCTGGATTGCCAACTATTGGGCGCATTCGGACACCTCCATCGGCCTGCAATATGCCGGGCTGTTTCTCTACGTACTGGTCGAAGCGATTATCTTCGTACCTCTCTTGATGATCGCCCAGGGTTACGCTCTGGAATTCGGCGCGGTCGGCGAAGTCAGCGTCATCACCGTCGCGGCGGTCACGACGCTCGTAATGTTCGGCGCCCTGACGGCGGCCGTGTTTGTCACGCGTCAGGACTTTTCGTTCCTGCGTACCGCGCTGTGGATCGGCGGCGCCGCTGCATTCGCTCTCATTCTGTTCGGCATTTTTGCCGGGCTCCAATTGGGAGTCTGGTTCAGCGTGGCCATGATCGTGCTGTCTTGTGGCTGGATTTTGTACGACACCTCGAATGTGCTGCATCATTATCGAACGGAACAGCACGTTGCGGCGTCGTTGGCTTTGTTTGCCTCCGTCGCGCTGTTGTTCTGGTACGTGCTGCGATTGTTGATGGCACTGTCCAGCCGCGACTAGGTTGCGTGGTTGGGGCAAATGTAGCAGGCACACTCCGTGTGCCGTAGCAGTTTTAGAGAACCGTTTCTGTTGCCGCTACGGCACGCCGACGTCGCCGCGGCGACCTAAACCGGCTGCCTGGTGCCCGGTGCCTGCTACGTTGTCGCTGGGTCGCGCCTATGGACACAGTTGCGCAGACGTACGATCCGCTGTACTTGAAGGGCATCGCGTACTTCAACGCCTGCGAGTTCTTCGAAGCCCACGAGGTCTGGGAAGAACTGTGGAAGGAATATCAGGGTGAATTGCGGCTGTTTTACAAGGGGCTGATTCAGGCTGCGGTGGCGTTGCATCACTTCGGCAACGGGAACATCCGGGGTGCGCGCAAGGTGTACTTCAGCAGCCGCAATTATTTGAAAGAGTACGCGCCGCTGTGCATGGGGCTGGATTTGGAGCAATTCCTCGCCCAGTTCGATGCCTGCTTTGCCGAAGTGGCGGCCAGCGACGTACAATTCCCCCAGATCGACATCAACCCGGAGCTGATCCCGGAAATATCGCTCGATCCTCCGGCGGAGCTGCCGCCAGTCGAAGTGGAAAGGTAAGCGGGCGTATGAAACCGTGGGACGGGGCTGAGCTTGAATTCGATGCGGCGACGTTCTGCGGAGTGGCGCGGCTCTTTCCGCTGCCAAACGTTGTGCTGTACCCGCATGTGATGCAGCCTTTGCATATCTTCGAGGAGCGCTACCGCGAGATGCTCGAAGACGCACTGGCCGGCGACAAACTCATCGCCATGGCAATGCTGGAGCCGGGTTGGGAAGCCGATTACGACAGCCGGCCGCCAATTTCGCCTGACGCCTGCTTGGGCAAAGTCGTGGCGCACCATCGGTTGGATGATGGCACCTATAACGTCTTGTTGTTGGGCGTCGAGCGGGTGCGAATTATCGAGGAACTTGATCCGCTGCGCTCCTTCCGGCAGGCGAAGGTCGAGATTGTCGAAGATCGCTACGATTTCGAGTCGCTGGCAGCACGCAAGCGCACTCAGGAAAAGCTGATCACCGCGTTTCGCCGGCATCTGCCGTGCACATGCCAATTGCCGGAGCAGCTCGAAGAGATGCTTTCGCGCCATTTGCCGCTCGGCCTGCTCACCGACCTGGCGGCGTATGCACTGCCGCTCGATATGGATGTCAAGCGCAAGCTTTTGGGTGAGGCGAGCGTCAACGCCCGCGCCCAGGTGCTGCTGGAACAGGTGGAGCAAATGGCGGGCGTGGCCAAAAGCAAGTCGCATCGCTTCCCGCCGCTTTTCAGCGATAATTGACGCCTGTGCGGGGCGGTGGCGCGTGAACGGCCGGACCAAAATGGTCCGGCTAGATAGCCCGGCCATCCTGGCCGGGTTCCCCGCGGCTTGACCTTCTTTCGCGCGGCTCCGTAAGATCGACGTAGCGGCGTCGATTTCTGCTTTCGAGTAGCGCTATGACAAAGATACCAATCAGCGATGGTGCGCGCGGGGCCGATGTTGGCAGCTTGCCGGACGAGCTGGCCGAGGAAAACGGCGCCCCGGTCGAAGCGGCCGTCGACAAGCCGCGTATCGAGCGCGCCGTGCGCGAAATACTGGCTGCCGTCGGCGAGGACCCAAACCGCGAAGGCCTGCGCGAAACGCCGGCCCGCGTGGCCCGCATGTATGCCGAGCTCTTCGCCGGTTTGCACGACGATCCGCGCGTGCACCTCAAAAAATTCTTCACCGAAAAATACGATGAGATGGTGCTCGTGCGCGACATCAGCTTCAACAGCATGTGCGAGCATCACCTCTTGCCCTTTACCGGCGTGGCCCACATCGGCTACGTGCCGAGCGGCAAAGTGGTCGGGCTGAGCAAGCTGGCCCGCGTCGTCGAGTCGGTTTCCCGCCGGCCGCAGGTGCAGGAGCGCATGACCGAACAGATCGCCAACCTGTTGATCGATGAATTGGCCGTAAAAGGCGTGGCCGTGGTCATCGAGGCCACGCATTCCTGCATGACGATTCGCGGCGTGCGCAAACCGGGCAGCATCTGCGTCACCTCGGCGATGAAGGGCATCTTCCGCTCGAATTTGTCGAGCCGTTCGGAGGTGATGCAGTTGATTTATGGCAACCGAAGGTAGCAGCAAGAGTGGGAGAGGGGAGAATGGGAGAGGGGGAGACGCAGTAGGAGCGCGGTTAGTAGAGCATCTCCCACTCTCCCCTTCTCCCCCTCTTTTTTAACGAAACGCATGGAGATACTCGCCCAGTTTCTACTGCGCCTCACCTTCGGCCTCGCTCTGGGAATGGCGATCACTTCGCCGCGCAAAGTCTCAAGCGGCTTCTTTCGCAACCACCTGTACGTGACGCTCGGCTTGGCGACGTTGGCCGCGCTGGTGCTGCTTCAGTCGTCACAGACAGCGAGCTTGTTTGCAGCAGCGGCGGCGGTTGCCAGCTTTCTAGGTGCCGCGTTCTGGCTTTATGACGCCAAGGCGGCCGGCCGGATGTCGCTGTTGATCGTGTTGGCGAGCTCGCTTGCCGCGGCAATGCTAATCGAGCCGACGGTCACCTTTGAAGACGCGCCAAGCAGACTGCAAACTATCGCGGTAATTACCTCGGGAATGTTGCTCGGCATCACGACAACGGCAATGCTCCTCGGACATTGGTATCTCAACGCGCCCGGCATGGAACTGGCGCCGCTGCGCCGGCTGCTTGACGTCGACATGCTATGTGTTGGCATGCAGGCCCTCGTTTCTGGCACTGGCCTCATCGCAGAATTGAAGCTACAGACCGATGCGCCGTTTGCATGGTTGTTGTTTGTCGTATTGCGCTGGTCCTTCGGGCTATTTGGCGTCCTTGCCCTCGTATGGATGGCCCGAGAAACTTTGAAAATACCCAATACGCAGAGCGCCACAGGCATTCTTTACGTGGCCGTCATCGGCGTTTTCGTGGGCGAATTGACCGCCGCGCTACTGTCGAGCGAGTCGATGTTCCCGCTATAATTGAAAGGTCCGTTCTTCGCATCCACGTTTTCCAACCGTTTGCGGTTTTGCACTTTTGATGAACGTTACTTATCTTTGCCCCGAATGCGAGGGCACGGTTCGAGTCAGGCTCGACGATCATCCAACTCACCTCGCATGTACTCACTGCGGACGGCAGATTGCCGCGCCGGCCGGCGCCATTTCCGACGGCCGCATTAGGCGTTGCCTCGTGTGCCCCAGCACCGACCTGTTCGCGCGGAAAGATTTCCCGCAGCGCCTCGGCGTTGCGCTCGTGGTGTTTGGCTTTATCGCCAGCAGCATCGCCTGGGCCAATTACCAGGTGCTGCTCACCTTTGCGATACTGTTTGCAACGGCGCTTGTGGACCTGGTTCTCTACCTGGTGATGGGCGAGTCGCTGACGTGTTATCGGTGCCACGCCCAATATCGCGGCTTCGAGGAAATCGAGCGGCATGGCGGCTTCGACTTGGAAACGCACGAGCGATACCGCCAGATGGCGGCGCGGCTCAAAGAGCAGAAGTGGAGTAGTGGAGTAGTGGAGTAGCCGCTCCTATAGCCTACACTCGACCTCTGCTCCTCTACTCCACTCCTCCTCTACTCCACTATCTCTCATGCAAC
>DASXWB010000936.1:0-5241 GCA_036503915.1 Lacipirellulaceae bacterium
GCCGCATACGAGGTAAAAAATCAAGTATCGCATATGGTTATGCGAATCTTCGACGTTATCGCCAAAGATCCATAAGAACAGCATGTTGCCGAGCAAGTGCGCAATGCCGCCGTGCATGAACATCGACGTCAGCAACGTGAAGTAAACGGAGCCGGGCGTTTCCTGAAGGCCCGGCATGGTAACCGTTTGGCCGGGAATCGCCTCCACCTCCTTGGGTGGCGTCACTTCATCTTCGCCGGTGGCGATTTCGCGCGGCACGCACGAGAATGCAAACGTAAACTTTTCATTCGTTCCCCCACCTTGAAACAGAAAGAACACCAATATATTGGCCGCGATCAGGGCGTAGGTCACCCAAGGCCGGATCGTTCGCCCGGTATTGTCGTCGCCGATCGGCATGACCATGGTCGCAGTTTCCTTTCCTGATTGTGGAATGCAAAGCCATCGCCAGCCGCAATGGCTGCTTGAAAGAATAATGCACGCGCATCATAAATGCTATGAGTCGACGCTACACTTCTGCTGCACATCTGGCTGCCCTTCGCTGCACATTTCACGCCAAGCCAAATCGCGGGTTCGAAGCACGGCATTTCTGCACCTGATCCAATCCGCCTGTTAAGGTCCGCCACATGATTCGCCCCGAGCCGCTCACAAAAAACGAACCGCTAGTTTGGTCCACCGGCACCGGCACGGACGTGTGGTCGATGTTCTGCGCCGCCATCCGCGGCGACCTGGACGCAATCAGGGAGCTGCTGTGCAAAGATCCATCGCTGGTGCGCGCGCATTACGCCTATCGCACGCCGCTCTACTTCGCGGTCCGCGAAAATCGGGTCGAAGTGGCGGAGTACCTGCTCGACCATGGCGCCGATCCGCTGAGCCTCGCCGTGAACGATTCACTGCTCGATATTGCGCTCGATCGCGGCTACCCCGAAATGCAAAAACTGCTCGACTACAAATTGGAATCGAAATTTGTCGCATCAGCCAAGGGCGAACCTGTTGCGGCGGCAATTCGCGAAGGCAATCTGCCCAAGGTGCAAGAGCTGCTTAATCGCACGCCGGAATTGCTGCACGCCGGCGACATGCGCAGCAATCAGCCTATTCACTGGGCCGCAATGACCCGGAACATCGACATCATCGACTTGCTGGTCGCGCGCGGCGCCGACATCAACGCCCCGCGCGCCGACGGAGGCCGCCCGATTCAGTTAACCAATGGCGACTACCACTTTCGCGGTTGGCGCGATGTGCCCAAAGACCATCCGACTACTCCGGCCGAAGTGCTGGACCACCTGCGAAAGCGCGGCGCCTACGTCGACATCAACACGGCCGCCAGCATTGGCGACTTGAACCGCGTGAAAGAACTGCTCGACGAAGATCCCTCACTGGCGAATCGAGTCTCGGACTATGTCACCTATTATGTCGGCTCGGGTTCGCCATTGAAAAACGCCGCCGCCCGCGGCCATATGGACGTCGTAAAGCTGCTATTACAGCGCGGGGCCGATCCGAATCTGCCCGAGGAAGGAATTGCGCCCCGGGGCCACGCCCTCTATTCGGCAGTTGCCAATAAACACTTTGAGGTAGCGAAGCTGCTGCTCGAACACGGCGCGTATCCAAATCCCGAGGTCGAAAGCTCGGCCGACGCCTTGAGTCGTGCAATCTCCAACTCCGATCAGCCGATGATTGAGCTACTCTGTTCGTACGGCGCGTCCCGCGCAGTCCATCTGCTCGCTTACGATGGCGACATTCAGACAGCTGCGGCCGTCTTTGCCGCAAATCCGGCCCTTGCCGATGATCCCGAGGCGATCGCAAACGCCGCCGGCGAAGGACACGACGCGTTTGTCCGTTTAATGCTCCGCTATCAAGGCGATTTGCCCAAGCGGATCACGTTTCCTTTTTGGTCGGCCGGCGCCAAATCGCGCGAATTGAACGAACTGCTGTTTGCGCACGGAATGAACCCTAGCCAACCTGACTGGTTGCTCATGACGCCGCTACACCAATTCGCTCGCAAGGGCGACTTGGAAAACGCCCAGTTTTTTTTGGACCATGGCGCCGACCTCGAGGCGCGCGACGACGACATTTGTTCGACGCCGCTCGGCTGGGCCGCCAAATATGGCGAGAAGCGCATGGTCGAACTCCTCCTTCAGCGCGGCGCCAAGCCAAACCTTCATGACGACCCGCCTTGGGCCACGCCGCTGGCCTGGGCGACTCGCCGCGGCCATACAGAAGTAGCCGCGCTGCTCCAGCAATACGGCGCAATCTAACGCGCTATGCATTGCCGCTGCTGGCTTGTCCGGCACTCGGGTGGCACGCCCTGAAGGGGGCGTTGGTTTTGCTCGACGGGCTACCGCACCACGCCCTTTCAGGGCGTGCCACCCTTTAGCTACCTCACCCGCGAAAGAATGCTCGACGTCGCCGAATCGATGCCTTTAAGAGCCGAGAGGAGCGATTCCCGGCTGGGCGCGTAATCGAGCGCCGTCGTGCGGAGAATCTTGTCCTCATTCACCAGCTCGCACAGCGAATGCGTGTAGTCGCGCATGCCTTCTTCGCGGCATTGATGCAGAATCGCCGGCAGATCCTCGTCTTCCTCGCGGAGAATCTTTTGCTTCACGATGGAGTTGGCCAAGAGCACCTCGGTGGCCGGGTAGCGGCTACCCTCCGTCACGCCCGGCAGCAGCCGCTGGCACATGATAGCCTTCAAGCTGTTGGCCAGTGACGAGCGAATGAAATTGTGCTCGGTGCGGTCGAAAAATTCGAGGATGCGCGCAAAGCTTAACTGAGTGTCGGCACAGTGCAGTGAGCCGAGCACCAGGTGGCCTGTCTCTGCCGATTGGATCGCCGCCAGCATCGTCTCGCGGTCGCGCATCTCGCCGATGAGAATCGCGTCCGGATCCTGCCGCACGACGACGCGCAGTGCACCAGGAAAGTTCGGCACGTCGAGGCCGATTTCCCGCTGGGAGATGATGCTCTTTTTGCCCTTGAATTCGAATTCAATCGGGTCTTCGACAGTAATAATATGCAAACCGCGGTTCTGGTTGACCCACTCGATCATCGCCGCCAGCGTGGAACTTTTTCCCGAGCCGGTGACGCCGCACACCAGGATGAGTCCCTCCATCGTGTTCGCGATCATCTCCCGATAGACGTCCGGCAGGTTCAAGCCTTTGAAATCGAGAATCTTCGATTGCACGCGGCGCACCGCAACGTGGACCTCGCCCTTCGAGCGGAAAATGTTAATCCGGTAACGGTCGCCCGAGCCGTCGGCATTGGAGAAATCCAGCGCGCCGTGCGTTTCAAACTCGTTCCACCGCTTCTCCGGCACCATCGACATGACCATCTCGAGGATGCAGGCCGTGTTGGGTATGGGGGGCAGCTCGAGCTTGCGAAGATGCCCGCCGATGCGCACATAGGGCGGATAGTTGACCTTCAAATGCAGGTCGGATGCCTCGTGCTTCCCGAGAAACGACAACAGCCGTTTCATTTCTTCTTTCGGAGGCAGGACGTTTTCCATGGGGACTCCAGGTTAAGGCGCAGTATCAGACACGCCTCTGTCCCGTCGAAACCGGCCGGCTGCCAATCGCCGGCGCCGTCAGCAAAAGCCCAAATGGTGAGTCGCGTAGCGTCCGCTCGACCCACAATGAAAAGTTCGTCTATGTCTATTATTTCTTGGCAGCCACCCAAATTGCTATAGCAGCTTTCCAAATGCCAGCGAATCTATGGGAAGTGTCTCCAGACGCCGATTGTCGTCAATTCGCCGGTGGGCCGCCCGTCCCCTGCTCGTCGTTTTTCCTAATCCGCTCGGAACGCAGGTCAACTTCCTGACCATCGCGTTCGACTATGAATTCAGGCAAATAATAATAGTGCCCGGGATAGCCGCGCGAACCGCGGGGGACATGGACTAGCGCCGTGTACTTCCCCGGTTTTAGACCATTGCATTCGTATTTCCCCGTTTCGTCGGCCTTCGTTTTCAAGCTCGTGTAAACCCAATCGAACTCCGAGCAGATGCGAATCGTGGCCCGAGGCGGCGCCTTGCCCCAAATACGAATCGTGCCCAGGTCATTGCCAAAATTAAGCTCGACCGTTTCTGCCTCTGCGATCGCAGCTCGCCGGGCATATGGGCCGGCAAACACGATGTACTCACCGGGCGGCAGCCCGTCAAAACGATATCGGCCTTCGGCATCGGTCTTCGTGTGTGGATTCCATTGCTGCATCTTTTCCTTTTGCTCGGGCGGCTGCACGGAAACGTCTGTATTGGCGATCGGCTTGCCGTCTCGCACTACCACCCCCGTAAAGACCGACTCGCGCGGCACCGGCACTACAAGTTCACCCGTTTTCGGATCATGCAAGCGCACATCTGGACGCAGAACGAATCGCTGATAACCGTCTTTCAGCACGAAGAGGGTTCCTAGCGACTGGTCGCTCACCTCCGCAAACCAGAATTCGCCCTCAGCGTTCGTCGTTTCATGCTGCACGTACGTGAGCGAATGATAACCGTCGACATGCTTTTCGAAATCGCTCCACTGGAAATAACTCGCGCCGTCCGTGAGACCGTTGAGAATGGCCGCCCCCGCAATCGGATCGCCCGTTTGCGCATCGACCAATTTGCCGCGCAGCGGCGGCCGCGCCGGCAGCGCAATTTCTTGATATTCGTCCGAGCCGGCCCTCACGGCCTTCATTCTCGCCGCCGTCGCCGCATACCCTTTGGCGTACACATAAATCATATAGTGATTGTCGAGCGTACTTCTGCCCGGCAAACTGAAGCGGCCGTCCTCCGTCGCAATCGCAAGCGCCTCGGGAAGATGCCGCCGCACTACCCGCACCTCATCAAACGGCACGATCGGATGGTCGGTCGCCACGCCAACCAACCGGCCTTGAATCACGCCCGGCTGCCCGCTGCCACGCATCTCGATTTTCAAGTCTTCGCCGACCGGATAATTTGTGTCATTCACATGGCGATGCTTCATCTGCAGCGAGAGCTGCACCTCGCGCTCACCCATTAGCGGCACGTCGGCAATGTGAAAACGGCCTCGCGCGTCGGTCACCGCAACTCGCGGCGGTTTGAACGCGTCCCCGCCCGTCGGCAGCGAAAAGCTCGAATGGAACCCGGTCACCGGCGTTCGCGCCTCCACCCGAACGCCGTCAATCGGCTCGCCTGCTTCATCGACAACCACGCCGGCCACGCTCTTGGGCGTCGTATCGATCGGAATTGCGTCAAGCTGAACATTCGCCTCTTGCGACTGTGCCCGCAACGTACTT
>DASXWB010000937.1:0-3333 GCA_036503915.1 Lacipirellulaceae bacterium
TACTGCGGGCCCCATTGCTCGTTCCCGATGCCGAGCAGCTTCATGCCAAACGGTTGGGGATGCCCCATCGCGGCTCGCTTTGCGCCCCAGGTTGTCGCCGGCGCGCCATTGGCGAATTCGATTAGATCGTGCGCGTCCTGAATATACGGGCCTAGTTCATCCAACGGGATCAACTCGCCGGTGTTGAATTGGCAGGCCATGCCGCAGTTGAGGATTGGCAGCGGCTCGGCGCCGAGTTCTTCGGCCAGCACGAAAAATTCGTAGAAACCAAGTCCAAACGACTGGTAATAATCCGGGGCAGGGCGGTGGGCAAACTCGGAGTTCCACCGGTTGATGATGAGCCGCCTCTCCGGACGCTCGCCAATCGTCGTCTTCCACTGGTAGCGGCGCGAAAGCTCGCTTCCTTCGACAATGCAGCCGCCGGGAAATCGCAGGAACGCCGGCTTCAATGCGGCAAGCAGCTCGACGAGGTCCGCGCGCAGACCGTGCGTGCGGCCCGACCACGTCTTTTCCGGATATAGGGAGACCAGATCCACGTCGATCGTGCCAGGCCTGGCAACTGTCAGTACGAGCTGTGCTTTCGATGAAGTTGCAGCGGGAGACAAAACGACCGAGTGTTCTGACCAGTTTGTGCTGATGCCGGTTATTTCCGCGGCGGCCAGCACTTGGCCGCCAGGAGTGAGAAGCGCAACATGCAGGCTTCGGTTTTCGCTGTCGGCTCGAGCGTACGTCGAAAACATGTAGCGCTCGCCGGCACGCACGCCGATTCCGCGGAATCCTTCGTTGCTGGCCGCCGTGGGGCCGCTGTTAGAGCGAATCTTTAAATAATGCGGGTTCGCCGCGAAAGCGGCATTTTCATGGCTCACCTGCACGTCGGCCTTCGCGCGATTCTGCGGCGAGGCGCTCCATCCCATGAGACGCTGCGGAAATTCGAACGAGCCATTCTTGACCAGTTCGGCGTTCAGTCCGCCGTCGCCGCCGAAGTTGATGTCCTCGAAGAAAATGCCGTAGAGCCGCGGGCTGATTCGATGCGCCGGGTTGGCCACATCGACCGAAAGCGAAACGTCGGCGGCAGCTGCGCAGCCGATGAAAAGCAGCCAACAATTGATCGAAACAACGAGAGAGGCTGGACGCGGCTTCATCACTCACCCTTCCTCATTCTGGCAGCGTCGGAAATGGAAAAACGTGCGACCGGAGAATCCTTCTCCCTGGCCCTCCCCCCAATGGGGACGGAGTGGTCTGATGCTGGCTTTGACGAGCGATTGAGAAAGGCGCGCCATTCGCCGTTGTGCACGGCAAAGACAAGGTCGAGGCGCCCGTCGCTATTGAGCTCAACGATGCGCACTCGCCGCGCGTCGGCCGGCACGACGATGCCGCTTTGATCCGGCCAGACAGCGCGAAACTTTCCCTGGCCATCTCCTAAAAGTAGCAGGCTTACGCCGCCGTCCATGCGGCCGGTTTCCAGCTGCGAGCTGTAAAAGTTTTGAGCCATCACAATGTCCAGTCGGCCGTCTCGATTTACATCACCCACATCCACGCCGAAGCTCGGCGCAACTTGAGCCAAAGCCGGCAGCGGCTTGAAGCGAAAGCGGAACTGGCCTTCGTTGATGAGGACGCCCGACTCCAGCGTATTGGCTTCGAAGACCTTGGCGCTATCGAGCCGCTCCTGCGAGAAAATGTCGGCCAGCGTGGCGCGGCCAAAAACATCGAAACTTTTGAATTTCGACATGAGGGCGGGCATCGCGTTGCGCAGCGCATCCAAGTCGCGGCGCGGATACCAGGCTTGGCCCTCGTACAGCGCTTCGATGAGTTGGGATTCGCCGCTACCCTCGAAGTCGCCGTAATACAACCGGACTGGCTGCTGTGGTCTCGCTTTGTATCTCGTGTTGAGGCCGAAGTTCGTTGCAACGAAGTCGACGTCT
The DNA here is from genome assembly GCA_036503915.1 of Lacipirellulaceae bacterium. GTDB lineage: Bacteria > Planctomycetota > Planctomycetia > Pirellulales > Lacipirellulaceae > JABDGM01. The sequence goes on from DASXWB010000937.1 coordinate 1,923, forward strand.
TCATCGCCGTCGAAATCGCCGGGAGCAAGTGCTAACCACCAGCCGAGACGGTCGGCCAGGCCCGACTCGCCGGTTTTTTCCACCAGCTTGCCGTCCTCGTTTGAAAAGACTCGAATTGGTCCCCAATCCGTCGCCACGAACAGGTCGGGCCAGCCATTGCCGTCCACGTCCGCCCAGTCTGCGTCGGTAACCATCCCGGCGCGCTCGATTTCTTTTGGTGTTTTCTCTTCGAAACGGCCGCCCGCGTTGATGAGCAGTCGGCTTACGGGCGGCAGCGGATATTGCCGCGGCAGCGAGCGGCTGCCGACAAACAGATCGACATCGCCGTCCTTGTCGAAATCGCAAGCCGCGGCGACGCTGCCGCTGTCGCGCAGGTCGGGCAGTGTGCCCTCGTCGGCCTTCTGAAATTGGCCGCCGCCTTGGTTGAGATAAAGTCGGTCGCGATAGGCCGAATCGCCCAGTGGATGTTCGATGCTGCCGCTGACAACATACAAGTCCAGATCGCCGTCGCCGTCCGCGTCGAAAAATTTGGCGTGAGTGTCTTCACATTCGCGATCGGCTTCAAGGTCGGCGACTTGTTGTTGCTGAAACGCGCCGTCGCCTGAGTTAAGAAGTAAGCGCCCGGCTCGTCCTTTCGGGCCTCCCACGTAGCAGTCGTCATCGCCGTCGCCATCCACGTCGGCCCACGCCGTCGCCAAACCGAGCTCGGACAGGCGATACGGCAAGAGCGGCTGTAAGCTCATGTCATTGAACGGCTCATCTTGATAATCAATCCTGGGAAATCCGGCGGCCGCGACAAACATTGGCGACGAGCCGGGCGGCGGCTCCGCGCTCGCTGGCCGGCGAGCACGCGGCTTGGCCGGCGGATCTCCCGCCGGCTCGGTGATCGTGTAAAAACGGTCGGCCCGGAGGTCAGTAAATTTCTGTTGGTGGCCGCTCGGCCACGTCACCGTGAGCTCGTCTATGATGCTCGAGTCGCCAAGCCCGAACGTTGCAATGGGTTCGCTGGCGGAAAGCCAGCCGCGCGCCAGCGTCAAGTAGCTTGTTTGGCGCAATCCGGCAGCGACGAGATCGATCTTGGCGCCGATTCCAAAGCGATTGCTGGCCCGACCATGCAAGCGGATGCGCGCCCGACGTCCCGTGTCGCAATCGTTGCGATAAATGCTCACCGGCGCGTCGGCATTGTTCACGACGAGATCAAGGTCGCCGTCGTTATCGAAATCGGCCGTCGCTGAACCAAAGCTGACGCCGCTGCGATCGAGACCCCACGCCCTCGCGACGTCCTCGAATTTCAAATCGCCGCGGTTTCTTAGCGCCACATTTACTTCTTTGCGCATCGGCAGCTCGGCCCAGAAGCGACCCCACTCCGCCGAGCCGGGTTCGATGTGATCATCGGCGTATTGAGTCAAGT
>DASXWB010000938.1:0-5904 GCA_036503915.1 Lacipirellulaceae bacterium
AATGAGATCCGAAATAGACTTCATCGGGCGTGCCAGGTGCTCGATCACCGCCCCGCACGACCAGTTTCACGTTGCCAGTTTCTCCTGACCAAAGACCTTCATCATTCAAGCTGTCCACGCCCACGCCGGTTAGGATGGCGCGAAACGCTATTTGCCCAGCGGAGTTGAACGCTGGGAGGTTATTGCCGAAGTTGTCGTACTTGACGCCGCTCGGAGTGCCGGGCGCTTGGTCTTCTTCGCGGGCCACCAATTCAAGAGTTCCAGAACCTTCTGACCAAATGCCTTAAAAGTTTGGACCAGGCAAACTCGCACCAAAAGTCGTTTGGCCGGCGCCGTTCAGAACGGGGGTACCGACGCTGTCGTAAACCGTGCCACTTGGAGTGCCGGGCGCGGGACTCCCGGGTCTCGCGATGAGCACAAGCTCGCCGGCGCGTTCGGACCAAATTCCGGTACCGTCGACGCCGCTTAGACTAGCGCGAAACGCTATCTCCCCCTCAGAGTTCAGGCGCACATCACCAAAACTGCCAAAAACGCGGCCGTCGGATACACCTGGCGGCTGGTCTCCTGATTGAGCCACCACTCGAAGATTGTTGGCAGATCCCGACCAAACCCCGCGGCCGCTCGCCAGCCATGCGTGAAAGGCGATTTGGCCGGCTGCGTTCAGCACTGGCGTATCGAAGTCGTGGAAGTTGACGCCAGTTGGTGCGCCAGGCGCCTGTCGCCATTGGCGAGCCACCAGTGCAAGGCTGCCAGAACCCTCCGACCACAGAGCCAAGTCGGTCGCACCGATAATGACATCGCCCGTCAGATTGCTCTCAAAAGCCGTCTGGCCGGCGGCGTTGATTACCGGCGGACTAAACGAGTCAAATCTGACGCCGCTGGACAACCCCGGCGCTTGCTGACCCTCCAGGGCAACCGTGCGAACGGTAGCAGCTAAGGCGCCGCTATTCGGCTCAAAAACAGCGAGGACCGCCAACAACGACAAAGCAACGGGGCACGGGATGCGAATCATGCAGTTTTCCTCAATTCATCTGTCCCGCAAACGCCAGCCTACCAGTCGCGGCGCATATCGGCAAGTTTTTTTAAGCTCGCTTTCTGCGCACGTTGCATGCCGAACTAATCTCATTGTCACAACAGCGGCGAGGCGTGGCAGTTAGCTCCGTCCGTGCGTCGCTAGGTTCTTTTGCTCCTGATCGTAATTCAGCCCCAGATGCTGGCTCCAGGTTTGCGGCGAGAGGATGCCGCTGTCGAAGGCGATGCGGTCGACTTGCGCTTGGCGCAATTGGTCGCGCACGTGGAGCGACGGCGGGATGATCTGGATTTCGACCACGCTGCGAACGTCGTGCGGCAGCCGACCTGCTCGAACGGCGTTGTCCACAACGCGCCACATGACGGCGCGGTCTTGTTCGATCGTGCTCGCCTGCAGGCGCTCGAACATCTTCAGAGCCGGCCCTTCGGCAACCATCGTTGAGGCGAAATTCGCGTTCGAGGCGTCGGAAGTGAACATGAACTCCGGCATCACGAGGCGCGCGGCGATCGCCCGCAACTCCGCTTGCAGCACCGCGACGAAGCTCGATGCATCCAGGCCGCGAGCCGGGAAGTCGTACTCAAGTCCGGCCGGGGCGTCGAGGATCGTGCCCGGGCCGTACTGCGAATAGTGCCGCGTCCGGCCGGAGAGACTGCTTGTGGCGCTCGCATCCGCATCGGCGGCGACGAATTGCTCGATCCCGCTGCGGCTTGCCCCGCGATGCTTGCGAATCAGCGCGATCGCCGACTGGATCTCGGCCACAATGCTCATGTTACGCAGCAATTTTTCGGCTCGCCTCAAGTTCTTGCGCACCGGCGTGTACAGCGGCAATCTGCGCTTCACGTTGAAGTCAACGTTCGCGCGGCGGTGCTGCACTTCGCCGGCATCGACGAATTCGCCGTCGACGTAGTAGCCGATGACAGTTTCGACATCTTGCGAATCGGTCTGGATGCCGAAGCTGGCCGAAGGGTCGGCCGCCAAGGTCGCCGGCGTGACGACTTGATCCGGCTCAATAAACCGCACGCGCGTCAAGCCGGCGGCGTCGACGAAAAATCGCAAGAATGCCTCGCCGTCGCGGTCGATGCGGCGCACAATCTCCTGCTGCCGCGCCTGCCAACGATTCTCGTCGAGGAACTCATCGAGCAGCTTTTGCACCTGCATCGGCACCTCCGCCGGCGCTTCCATGCCCTTGCATACGGCGGCCCGATAGCTGTGGCCGGCGCCGACAATGTAGCTGATGCGATTTTCGTGGCCGTTGATGGCAAATTCGTTCGTAGCCGCCAGCCGCCGGCATTGTTCGCGCAGCTCGCGAAGCGCCTGCTCGCTGAACGGGCCTTCGCCAGATCGCGCCGTGCGTCCCGAAACGCTCGCCACCGCCGGCCACCAGCCGCCATCCGGATCAAAATACGCATCGCGCGGGTCAACGAAGTCGTCCCACAGCGAGTCGAAGGCCTCCAAGAGGCGCGATTCGAGTGATTGATGTTGACCATTAAACGTTGCGCTCGTTGTCATCATGAGGTCTCCGAGTTCTTAAGGCCTGAAGGGCCATAATGTGATAGCCCAGGGCGAAGCCTCGCCAACGGCGAGGCGCAGCCCTGGGTAAAGGTCGCCAAATTGTTTGAAGCCCTGAAAGGGCGGAACAAACGTCCGAACAATGGGCCATTTTCTATTCCGCCCTTTCAGGGCTAATGCTAACGGTGCAACGCTGACCCAGGGCGACGGCCAAGCTCGCCGTGCTCGCTTGGCCTTGCCCTGGGCTGTCATAACTCGGCCTTTCAGGCCGGTTGTCACGTCTATCTGATACCTGACACCCGACACCCGACACCTCTCTTCACTCATCCCACCACCAATCGGTCCCCCAATCCATCGCTTGTATTCATGCCGTGCCAAACTTCTTCCGCGAGGCGCAGCGCCATCTCCAGCGCATCGGGCCCATCGTCGTGCGTGCCGACCGGAAAATCTCGCAACTGATCCACCAGCAGCCGTGTCGACGGCGAGCAGGCCAAAAATTTCAGCCGATGCTGCGACAAGTACGGCCCCAACCGGCGAATTCGCATTGCCTTGCTGACCTGGTTGTTTATCGTGGCCGGCACGATGTGACTGATTTGTTGCCGGGCGAATTCAGCCGCAAACTCTCCGCACAAGAGCTCCTGATATTGATTCGCCTCGACTCCAAACGCGTGCGGGCGAAGTCGCAAGCACAGCGCCACGCCGTCGGCCACCATCTGCGGCGTCGCCCGCCGAGCAAGGTCCGCTTCCACGTGAACCACTCCTCGCGAATCGATCCCCACAAACACGTATGCCGAGTAGTCGCCCCGCCCGGCGTCGCGACCCTTGCTCGGGTCGAGCGCGATCGCGCGAATCGTGAGCGTGTTCGGGAATGTGTCGAGCCAAATGTCCTCGGCGAAATACTCCTCCGGCCACTCGCACAGCTCCGGGTCGACGGGCCGCCCTTGCTTTTCGCGCTGAAAGGCCGTGTCCCCGATTTCCACGCGCATTCGCATCAGCCTGTACAGGTCCTCGACCTCCGGCCAGAGCACGACCGCGCCCGCGTCCATCTCCGCCCGGCGGCGCTCGTAAAACTCACGCGCCGCATGTCGCGCGTCCGGATTATCGACGTCGCAGTAAATCGTCTCCCATTCTTTCCACAGTTCCTTGTTCGTCGGCCACGTTTCGATCGCTGCGAACGTGCGCGACGACCAGCCGGGCGTGCGCGCCAGCTCGAGCGCAAGCGCTTCGCGGTGCAGGGCCGTCGCCACATTGACGACATTCGTGCGTGGCGTCCCGGCGTTGAGCAGCGTTCCGAGGAACCATCGCCGGGTCGTTAGACGCTGGCGGGCCGACGCAATGTGAAAGTCGTTCTGCAGATCGTCGCACACGATCAGCGTGGGCCGAGCCGCCCGGCGCCGTCGCCCTCGGATTCCCTGCCCCGTGCCGTACGCTTCGATCGTCACGTCGTTGGGGAGCTGAATGGTCCAACTTCGCCAATGCTGCCCGCGGCCTACCGACTGCGGATAGGCGCGCCGCAGCTCTTCGTTGTCATGCAACTCACTCCTCAGATTATCCAGGTGAATCTTCGCCTGGTCGCTCGTGTCGGAAACGATCCAGATATACGGTTCCCGCCCTTCCACCGCCGCGCGTAACACGTAGCACAATGTGACCACAGTCGATTTTGCACTTCCGCGCGGGCCGATCAGGTTGATCTTCGAGCCGCGTTCGCTGAGGATCGCGTCGAGCTGCCGGCCAAGCCAAACATGCATGGCCGATGAAGTGCAGACGAAATGCGCCTGCAAAAAATTACGGCCCCACTCGAGCGTCGTGCGCGGCTTTTCACCCGGCCCCGTTTTGTCATTGCAAGCCACTACCCTCTCCTCGTGCATCTCGACGATAGGTGTCAGGTTTCAGGTGTCAGCACGAAGTTCTTGTCTGACCTCCGACCTCCGACCTCCGACCTCTCCCCCCGATACTCAAACGAAACCACCGTCCGCCCCGTCGCCCGATACGTCGAAAACAGCGCGCTGCGCCGCGGCTGATCCCACTTCCTGATTCCCACCAGCCGCCACAGCGGCGAGCGCTCGCAGTGGCGCACCAGCGCGGGATGGCTGCTCGTGACGCTCACGCGATGTCCTTCGGCGCGATGCAGCTCGGCAATCGCGCTCACGGCCCGCATGCCAATGCCGATGCCCTGAAAATCCGGCAGCGTTACAATCCGGGCGAACCGCCGATGGTTCTTCTTGGCCACGAGCGGCACCGTGGCGCAGAAGTTGACCGGCACGCCCTCCCACGTCGTCAGGTAACACCGCGCTCCCCGCGGCAGCGTGCCGCTCAAATAGTGATGACGCTTAAACAATTCCCACGCCGCGACGTCCGAGCGGTGGATTTCCAACTGGATCGCTGGCCGCCGAAAGCAGCCCCCGGCTTCGCCGGGGGTTCTCCTCACGAGCTCACACCTCGCCATATCAACCACCCAATCCGGCTCCAGCCAATCGGCCACATCGTAGTGGCACGTCACCGCCACAAACCGGCACGGAATGCTGCCGCGGCGAATCCCCTTGGCGATCGCCGCCGAGCACACTTTGGCGACGGTGCGATCGACGACGCTGGTAAACTCATCAAAGACCACGATAGCCCCCGGCTCTGCCGGGGGTTTGCCTGGTCTACCCCCGGCAGAGCCGGGGGCTGTCAATCCAATCGCCAGCGCCCGCGCCAGATCACATCGAAACCTCTCACCTCCGCTGAGCACCCCATACGGCTTGAGCCACGATGGCGGCGAGCTGAAGCCGACGGCCGTGAACAGCTCCAGTACTTGCCGAATCGAGAGACTCCCAAACGAGTCGACCACCGCGCGGCTGCTCGGCCAGGCGGCGCCGGCATAAAGCCGCTCACCGAACGCGCGGCAGGCAATCGTCGTCTTGCCACTGCCAGATGGGCCCACGATCAGTCCGATTTGCCAACTCTCCTCGGCCCCCGGAACGTCCACTTCAAACCGCTCCGTAGCCAGCTCGGCCACCGGCAGCCCGAACATGCCCGCCACTTGCTGGACGCGGAACGAATCGTGAATGGGACAACTTACGCTGGCTTTGATGGTAGGCATTGTCTGTAGGTCAGGCTTTCCAGCCTGACGTGGCGGTGATTTTTGTCAGGCTAAAATCCTGAGTTACTTGGTTTCCTGGTCAACCTCGCGTTCTAACACTTGGCCACTGTCCTACTGCTGCGCCGATCGTGGTATCATTACACGCATGAGATTCCGCAAGCTGCGAATTGCGTTCTCGGCTGTGTGCGGCGTTAACTGCCTGCTGGTTGTTGGGTTGTGGGTGCGGAGCTATTGGCAGGCCGACTCGTTTCAATACGCGGGCTTAATAAGCACAACTTTTAAT
>DASXWB010000939.1:0-6555 GCA_036503915.1 Lacipirellulaceae bacterium
AGAACCCCGCAATGCAGCTCGGTGACACGCCGTCGGCGACAGAGCAAATCTGGCAGCAACTCGCGCCACTTTACTGGCTCTGCGAGGTGGAGGAGCCAAAGCCCGCGGCGCAAGTTATGGCTATCGAGAGCTCCGCGCGAGCCGGCTCGTCGCCGAGCCCGGCCTTACGTCCCATTATCTTGTTCCAATACGTTGGCCCCGGCCGCGTATTGTTCCATGCCGTCGATTCCACCTGGCGATGGCGGCTGGGCGCAGGCGAGGCATATTTTGCGCGCTACTGGATGCAGACGATCCGCTTTCTCGCGCGCGGCAAACTGGCGAGTGGCCGCGGCGCCCAGCTCGTCGCCGACCGCCGCGAATATCGCCAGGGCGAGGCTGTGCGATTGCGGGCACGATTTTTGGATCCCCAACTCGCCCCAGCAAATGAAATGGTCACGGTATTGATCGATTCACCCGGTCAGGCGCGGCGACGAATCACGTTGCAGCGCAATCCTGCTGCAGCGAACACTTTCGAAGGGTTACTTGTTGATCTTGCCGAGGGCGAATATGAAGCCATCATGGTCCAGCCGCAGTTGTCAGGCAATCCGCCGGCTACGCGCTTTGCGGTTGTGGCCCCGCCAGGCGAATTGTCGCAACTCGAGATGGATGCCGCTGCACTCTCGGCTGCTGCGGAAACAACCGGCGGAAAATTTTACACGGTAGAAAACGCCGACCGGCTTCCGTCCGAAGTGCCGGCCGGCCGCCGCACTCCGCTCGAAAGCCTGCCGTCTGTTCCGCTCTGGAATCGCTGGTGGTTACTTGCTGTGTTTCTGGCTTGTATCACCAGTGAATGGATTTTGCGAAAGCGGAAGGGAATGTTATGAGGTGGATGCCCAATTGGGGATGCAGGATGCCGGGGTCCCTCACCCCGGCGTCCCGCATCCGGTATCCTTGATATTATGCACCCGCTCTGGCGAAAAATCGCAGCAATGCAGCGCCGACTCATCTGGCGGCGGCGCGCGACCGCCGTGTGCGCAATTGCTGCCATGACAATTGCTGTGGCATTTGCGCTCGGAGCCGCCGATTATCTCGTGCGCTTTTCCGATCGTGGCCTACGAATCATGGCTACGCTCGCGCTCTTCGCCACGTTTATATGGGCAGTTTATCGCTGGGCGTATCTGCCCAGTCGCCGCCGGCTGGCTCCCTTTGCCGTTGCCCGGCGCATCGAGCAAAGATTTCCCCAGCTCAAAGATTCGTTGGCAAGCGCCGTCGAGTTTCTCATGCAATCGGAAGAGGACTCGACGTCGGGATCGGCCCAATTGCGTCGACTGGTGGTCGTCGAAGCGCAGAATACCGTCGACGACTTGAATCTCGATGAAGTGATCGATCGTCGTCCGCTGCGCAGGGCCGCGTCGTGGCTCGCGGCGGTGACGGTTTTGGTAGCCGCGTGCGCGGTTTGGAACGCGGGTGCGGTAACTACCGCGCTGGCACGGCTCGCCGCCCCGCTCGGCAGTGCAGAGTGGCCCCGCAAGCACTATCTGACATTTCGCGACGTGCCGACGCGGCTGGCGGCCGGGCAAACTTTTAAAGTCACATTGGTCGACGTCGCCGGCCCGCCGCCCGATGACGTACGCGTCGAATATCGCATCACCGGCGGCGGTGGGACCGAATATTTTTCAGAGCCGATGGTGCGTGCCGGCGACAAAATGATCGCGCGCCGGGAAAACGTCCGCAAATCGTTCGCCTTTCGAGCGGTCGGCGGCGATGATCGCGCCATGCAATGGTACTCGGTGGAAGTCGTCGAGCCGCCACGGCTGGAATCGCTAACCATTGTCGTGCACCCGCCGGCGTACAGCGCTCTGCCGGCTGTCGAGTCGGACCGCCACCTTGAAGTCATGGCTGGCTCCGCGATCGAAGTGCGCGGCATGGCCAATGAGCCTCTCAGTGCCGCACGCATTCTCTTGGACGGCATGGAATCAATTGCCGCCGACCTCCTCAAGGACAAAACGGGAAAGGATGCCCGGGCTTTCCACGTTGCGCCTGGGAAATGGATAGCTGCCAAGAGCGGTCCTTACCGACTTGAATTGGCAGGGCTCGATGGCCTCGGCAGCGTCGCCGGCAGCTGGAACGTACGAGTTCATCCGGACCCACCGCCCACCGCAACTTGGGTGCGACCAACTGGCGATTTATATGTCACGGCGAAGGCGGTCGTGCCCATTGAAGTCATCGTAAAGGATAACCTCGCGATTTGGCGCGTCGAACTCGTCCATGAACGGTTCAATCGTTCGGAATCAGAGCCGGCGCCAGTTCCGATGGAACCGAGAATCGAGTTGTATGGCGGCCCAGACAAGGCTGCCTCGCCGTCCACGAGCGCCGCCGGGACGCAAGGTGACACCCAAACCGTGACGCACGCCTGGGATCTGACACCGTTGGACCTTCTCGTCGGTGCGCAAGTCAGCCTGCACGCCGAAGCCTCTGACTACCGGCCCGGCGTCGGTCGCACGCCCACGCCCCGTCGAATCAGCGTTATTTCTGCCGACGAGCTGGAGGCTCGCCTCGCAGATCTCCAGACACAACTCGTACGGCAGCTCGAGCGGGCACTGTCGCTACAGCAAAGCACGCGCGAAGACGTGCGCGGGATTCAACTTCAGTTAGACGACAGGGCAGCGTTTGAAAGCAGCGATCGCAATACGCTTCGAACCAGCGAACTGAACCAGCGGCGGGTTACGCAATCACTTGCTGATCCGGCCGAGGGCGTACCGGCGCTCGTGGCATCACTGCTGGAACAGGTTGCGATTAACCGTCTCAAGGGTGCCGACGTGCGCTCGTCGATGGAGCGGCTGAGACAAGAAATTGAGCAATTATCGGCAGGGCCGCTGAGAGTCGCGGAGCGCGAGCTGCTTGCCGCCAACAAATGGGTAGATGACGCCGCGTTGCCGATCGAGGGCAAGGCTATATCGCAATTCCTATTAGCTGCCAGCGGGGCGCAGGACACGGTGATCGCTACGCTCGAAAGGCTTATCCATGAGCTTTCCGGCCGGGCCGACTATCGCCAATTGGCGCGCGAGCTCGTCGAACTCCGTAAAGACCAGCTGGCGCACGCCGACGCTGCCGTTGCGGAGATCGGCGTGGAAACACTTCCGTTGCAAATAAGCGAGCTAACGAGTACGCAGCGTACCGTGCTCAACAAAGCAGCGGCTGGACAGGGCGCGATTGCACGGCGGTACGAAAAAATCGAAAGGGCAATGGAGGGCGTTACTGGCCAATTGAGCGAGAACGACGCTGAGGCCCGCGCGGCGTTAGAAGCCGTGGAGCTTGCGCGCGATCTGGCGATTGGCGCGGAGATGCGCGAAACGGCTCGCGATCTGAGCGAGAACCGGGTCGGTCGAGCACTTGCGCGAGAATCGCAAATCGCCGATAAGCTGCAGCAGGTAATCGATGCGCTCCGCAGTCAGAACAAGGGCGCCACAGCGAGCTTGGCTCAGAACTTGCGTGAAGCTGAGAACCAACTGGCAGCGCTTCGAGAGGACGCTGTCGCGCTCCGGCAGCAACTCGTCGACACCGAAGGGCAGGGCAACGCCGCAAGTGCGCGACAAATCGCGCAACTCAAAACACAACAAGACTCACTCCAGCGCGATATCGACCAGTTGGCTTCGCAGCTCGACCGATTGCAAGCGTCAGATGCCGGCCAAAGCGCGCGCAGCGCGGCCCGCCGCTTCGATAACCGTGCCTCGAGTGCGAATCGCTCGCCGTCGCAGGCGCCGCGGCCTGCTTCCAGCGCGGCAGCCGAAGCGGCGGAGCAGGATTTGGAGCAGGCAGCGCAGCAGCTTGCCAATCGTCGCCAGCAAGCGGAGGACGATCTCGCGCTGGAGCTCGTTCACCGTTTCCAAGCGGAGCTTGCCGAAATGGTCAAACGGCAACAAAGCGTTTTAAACGACACCATTGAAATTGAACGCATGCGGCGCCCAGCTGGGGAGCTCTATGAAGCGACCGCGCGGAGCGTCGCAAAACTTGCCGATGAGGAGAGAACGCTGGCTCGACTGGCGCGCGAACACGGCGAACTGCTATACGGTCTGGCGGCAGTGCGCATCAGCCTCGAAGATGCCGAGCGACGGCTCGACGAAGCCGCAAATCTCTTGAAGAACGGCGACACCGGCCCCAGTGTCCAGCGCGCGGAGCGCCATGCGCTCGCGCGCCTGGAGGGCATGTTCGAGGCGTTCGCACAGACGGCTAGCGAGGCCGCGCTAAATATTCCGGCGGAGCAACCCCAGTCTCAGGCAGCCCAACAAACCCAACAGGCGAGGCGACGGCCCACGTTCGAGCTCCTGGAAGTGAAAACTCTTCGCATGCTGCAAGCCGATTTGAACGAGCGCACTCGGCAATTCAAGGCGAGCGTAGAAGGCCTTTCGGAATCAGCAAGCGAGGACGAGCAAACCGAGCTGTCGCGTGAAGCACAGCAATTGCAGGCCGAGCAGGGCCGATTGTCCAAGCTGGTCGACGAGATGCTAAATCGCGATAATGAAGAAGCTGGACGATAGTCGGTGGTGCGTGGTGAGCTGGTAGTTGATAGTCGGCGCAAACATTATCTTGGACATTTGCTATTCCCGGGCGGTAACATGCACGTAATCACTGCACTTATTCTCGTATTGGTATTGTCAGTCGCCGCAAACGCTCAAACGGGATCTAGCGTGTCGCCTCCGGCCGGCGGCAGTGAATCACTCGGAAATCAGTTGCTCGACGACCTGACGCCAAGTGCTCGTCCGAAATCACCAGCACAGCCCGATCCGAATTCGGATTCCAAGAGTGAGGCCAGGTTACGAGATGCCGCCTCGCGTTACGACGACTTGGGTGAGGACATCGGCCTGCCTTCGGGGCCTTTATCGCTGGTTCGCATTCGGCAAGGCATGCAGCGGGCAGAGACGCTACTCGGCGAACAGTCTGCTTCGCGTAGCGCCGTCCCACTTGGTCAAGCCGCCCGTGTTCAAGAGCAAGTCGTGGACCAGCTCGACCAATTGATTGCGGAACTTTCAAAGCAGTGCCAAGGTGGGAACTGCCCGCCTGGAGATCAGTCGCCCAGCTCCGGCCAGCAATCACAGGCCAATTCCACCAACTCGCAAGGCGCGGCGGCCCAAGGCCCAACTGCGGCGCGGGACTCAACAGCCCGCCTCAACAACGCTGTTGGGAATTCTGCCGACAAGGCCGACTTCGAAGAACTGGCGAAGCAACTATGGGGCCACCTTCCGCAGCGGACTCGCGAGCAAATGATGCAGTCCTTCTCAGAGGAATTCCTTCCCAAGTACGAGCGGGAAATTGAAGAGTACTATCGCCGGCTGAGCGAAGAGCAGAAGTCCGTGCCTGCACATCAATAAGCCGGCACCGTAACCTCTCGCCAAAACTTGGCGACAATCCTCGTCGTGAATCAACGAAATCTACGCCGCAAAATTGGAAGACTGGCTGGGCATTTATGCCGCGCCACCGTCCGTGATGTCCAATTCAAAAAGGGTGCTGTTTTCTCCGAATAGTCTTGGACGTTACCGAGCGGCCATGAACTGGCCTTGCCGTTTGGCCGAGGATAGCCAGCGCCAGCAGAATGCTTGCGGCTGGCTCTGGGACGGCAGCTGAACGTGATGCATTAGACGGTATCACTTGGCCACTTGCGCTTGTCCGGCCCAAATTGGCCCGCCAGTTGTCATAGCCTCCCTGCGTGCCGTCGTTCTTGCGCCACACAACATAGTCGGCGGCATCCACGATCCCATCATCGTTATAGTCGCCGCTTAGTGGGATTGTAGCCACAAGCGCGGCGGAAATGTCGTCAATGTATAGCCGTCCCATCGCGCCCAGCGCGCCACCGGTGATGAATGTCAGATCGAACGAGCGGATCGCGTCGGCAATGGAAAGCGAGGTTTCGAAGATCTCGAAATCTGCATTGGCGCCCGAAATTGTAAAATCGAATTCCGTCACGGAACCGGTCAAACTAATGCCGGTAACCGGTTCATTGGAAAGCCGCAGCCTCGCGCGAAACTCGGCGCCGGGCTGGACATCGTAATTCCAATACCAGCGCAAATTGAGCGTCCGGTCCTCCCCATCGGGAATTGCGGTGGCGTGCGTGCGCCATTCTTCGGAGCGACTTGCGCTATTGTCTACCAATTCAAGCGAGTGCGTGGGACTGAGCGCAATATCGTCGGTCCAAGTCGCATTTGCACTGCGGATCCAGAACGACGGCGCACTGGCGGTGCCAAACTGAGGCGAGTCGACGTCCGGGTTACGGATCAAATTGTCGGGCAGCAAGGTCGCGTTGTAATCGACGATTACGTCGTCAACCACTAACTGACGCCGCACCATCATTTCAGTGCCGCCCGACGGAACGAGCACCAGCATCACGGCGTTGTTGCTCGGCACATTGAAAAAGGTCTGGCCACTCACGGATCGTTTCAAAAAGCGGTTCGACACCGCATCATACAAATCCACTGGCTGTTCATTACCAACGTCGATTGCAATGGGTTGTTCAGTGGAATGCGGGTTGTAATACAAGTAAGTCGCGTAGGCCGGTCCGCGATAAAAGTCCGTCGCCAACAA